>CAZSIG010000771.1:0-2117 GCA_964606195.1 uncultured Anaerolineales bacterium | reverse complement strand
GCAAGACGACCTATCTCGCCTTCGTCGCCGCGACGCTGGCAGCCGCGCTGCGGGGGCAAGCGTTGGATGTGCGGCTCAAACCGCCGCGCCCCGACGCCGCGCTGCCGGTGCCGCTCCTCGCCCCGCTCCGCTTCTGGCAGATCTATCGCGAATGTTGTGACGAAAATCACGCGCGGCGGTTGGATAAGCCCGCGCAAGGCTCGCTGCGCGATTTCTTATTTTGGTATCTGCGCGGCAACTACCTCAACTTCGCGGCTACGGAAGATTTCTTCGAGCGGCTGCTGCGCGGGCAAGGCTGCCTCATCATGTTCGACGGGCTGGACGAGGTGGTCAATGTGGAGGAGCGCAAGGCGGTGCGCGGCAAGATCGAGCGGCTGCTGCGGAGCCAATACCCCGGCAACGCCTGTCTGGTCACGGCGCGCGCGGCGGGCTATCGCGACGCCCCCTTCGGCGAAGATTTCGCCCGCTGCGAGATCGAGCCGATGGACGAGGCGCAGGTCGCCGCGCTGGCGCGCGCCTGGTGCGCGGAGTTGTACACACAACCGCGCGAATGCGATAAGGCGCACGCCGATCTGATGCGCGCCATAAAAGAACTGAACGCGGAGCGGACACAGCGCGGGCAGGAGCCGCTGATCACCTCGCCCCTGTTGGTGACGATGGTGGTGAGCGTGAAATACAGCCAGCGCGAACTGCCGCGCGAGCGCGCCGCCCTCTACGATGCCTGCGTCGATGTGGTGCTGCGGAGCGAGCATACCGGGCGAGAGGACGACGAGGCGTGGCGGCGGCTGCGCGGCTACGGCGGCGCGCCCGCCAAGCAGCGGGAGTGGCTCGCCCTGCTGGCGTTCGAGATGCACCGCGGGGGCAAGGACGCGGGCGCCAGCCTCTCCGAGCGGGGGGTGCGCGATATCCTGTTGCCGGTCTTGCGGGAGCGGGGCGAAGAACCCGCGCTGGAGACCTTCATCGCCGCGCTGCACCACCGCGGCGGGCTGTTCGAGCCGCGCGGCGAGCGGTTTCAGTTCATGCACCTCACCTTTCAGGAGTATCTGGCGGCGCAGTATCTGGCGCAGCAGTGGGGCAAATATCCCGAACTTCTGCCGCGCATTGTCGTGGACGATTGGTGGCGCGAGGTGCTGCTGCTGACGCTGGGGTGTCTGGATGTGAAACCGTTCACCTACGACCAGCGGCGCGCCTTCATCGCCGCGCTGTGCGGAATAGCGGAGCCGCCGAACGCGCCGCTCGCCGCCGCGGAACTGGCGGCTACGGGGCTGGGGGAGTTGACCAAGCCGGAGCCGGCATTGTTGGAGCTGGCGCGCCGGCGATTGATTGAGTTATTGGACGAGGATAACCTACGCGCCTGCCGCCCCGCGCCCCAGTACCGCGCCGCGGCGGCACAGGCATTGGCGGTGCTGGGCGACCCGCGCGATTTCGATGAGATGATCACCATCCCCGCAGGAGAATTCCTGATGGGCAGCGATGAGTATGACGACGAAAAGCCACCGCACAAAGTGTATCTGTCGGCGTACCGCATCGGCAAATACCCCGTGACGAACGCGCAGTATTTGGAGTTTGTGGAGGCGACGGGGCGCGAGTGGAAAAATTTGGAGGAGGCGCGGCGCCCAGAGCGGCGCACTTGCCCGGCGCGGTATGTTACGTGGTACGACGCAGTGGCATATTGCAACTGGCGCAGCGCGCGAGAGGGGCTGACGCCCTGCTATCGCGGAGAAGGTGATAATATAAAGTGCGATTTCACCGCTAACGGCTACCGCCTGCCGACGGAAGCAGAGTGGGAGCGCGCGGCGCGGGGACCGCTCCCCTCTCCTTTTCAGGGAGCACCCCTACGGGTAGGCTTCGCGCAGGGGCCGGGGGTGAGGGTTTGGCCTTGGGGTAATACGTGGGATGCGACGAAGTGCAACGTTGATGAGACAGGTTTAGGAACAACTACACCGGTGGGGATCTTCCCGGATGGCGCGAGTCCGAATGGATGTTTGGACCTGGCGGGGAACGTGTGGGAGTGGTGCGGGGATTGGTACGCGAAGAATTATTATAGACATTCTCCGTCGCGCGACCCGCGCGGGCCAACGCGGGGGGGCTACCGGGTGGTGCGCGGCGGGTCGTGG
>CAZSIG010000770.1:0-2118 GCA_964606195.1 uncultured Anaerolineales bacterium | reverse complement strand
TAATTATACCCCAACTCCCCCCGCGCGGCAACTCGCGCCAGAAATAGTTAATACACTTTCACCCCCGCCGCCATCATCGCGCATACTCCTGATTAAATCTTAATTTACAGCGCGGGCATACTTCTCCCCGCATCGAATATGGCGCGCACCAGCAGCGCCAGACAAAAAAATCATCGCGATTTGCCATATGCCCCCACTTATGTTATAATCCTTATTGCAACTGGTTGCAATAACAAAAGATGGAGGATAAGTGAGTAATGAGAAAGACTGTACAACGAACGTTAAATTGGCTATTAGTAATCGCGGTATTGACCGCCGCGCTGCCGTTCGCCGCTCTCGCCGCGCCATTAGCGCAGGAGGAAGTCATCTGCGCGGAGGAGTACACCGTACAGGCGGATGATTGGCTGAGCAAAATCGCGGACAAGTATCTGGGTAACATCATGGCATACCCCGCGATTGTGGAGGCGACTAACCGCAAACACGCGGCGGACGATACCTACGCCCAAATTGACAACCCCGACGTGATTGAAATCGGCTGGAAGGTTTGCGTACCGCGCGCGGACGCCGCGCAGGCGATGTTAGAGACCGTGCCCGCGCCGTCCGATAAGCCGGTGGCACTAACCGTCGGCATCGGGCGCAACATGTATTATGGTCCGAACACCTGGTATTACGTACATGGCTCCGTAGATGTGTGGGAGAGCCTGACGATACTCGATAACGACATGAACCCGAAGCCCTGGCTGGCGAAATCGTGGGAGTCGAACGCCGATGGCACGGAATGGACATTTTATCTTCGCGAGGGGGTGAAATTCCACGATGGCACGCCCTTCAACGCCGACGCCGCGCTCGATGTGCCCAAGCTGCAAGAGGAATACGAGACGCTACCGAACCTCGACCGCGTCGAGAAGGCGGGTGAGTACGCGCTGCGCTTCGTGATGACCGCGCCGACGCCGAACTTGCCGAATCTGGTCGCGTACTTCAGCAGCGTGATGCTCTCGCCGAACGCGCTTGACGCGGAGGGCAATCCGACCGGCCCGGTCGGCACGGGGCCGTTCAAGTTCGTGGAATACCTCGAAGATACAGAGACTATCGTGCTGGAGAAAAACGCGGACTATTGGGGTGAACCCGCGAAAGTGGACAACCTGATTTATAAGTTCATCAAAGACGCCAACACGCGCCTCGCCGCGCTGCAAACCGGCGAAATCGACGTCATCGCGGATGTCGGTTGTATTCAGCCGGAACAAGCCGCGATTGTCGAGAATGACCCTAATCTGACCCTGCTAACACAGGGCGTGGCAACATCACACTACATCTTCTTCAACACCACCAAGCCTCCCTTCGACGACGTGCGCGTGCGCCAGGCAGTCAGTATGCTGATAAACCGCGAGGAAATCGTCGACGAACTGCTGCTCGGCTACGGCTATCCCGCGGTCAGCGTGATTACCCATTTGGCAAAAGCGTGGGTGCGGACGGACATCGCGCCGCAGTATCAGCCAGGGGAAGCGCAGGCGTTAGTGCAAGAGGCATTGGGCGGCGAGCGCGCGAGCGCGGTGTTCCTGCTGAGTTCGTCGTGGTTAGGTCGCTGGCCTTACGAGAATATCGCGCTAGTGCTGCAACAGCAGCTCGCGGAGGTCGGCATCGACGTGGAGTTGAAGGTGCTGGATTACGGCGCATGGAAAGAGGCGACCGCGGCGGGCGACTATAACCTGAGCATTCGCCCCCATACGCTGATGACCGGCGACCCCGATTTCTTCTTCACCGCGTGGGCAGAGTCGGACGCGAACTTGAACGTGGCGTACAGCATCGGCTACGCGAACGAGCGCGTGGATGAGCTGATTCAAGCCGCCCGCGCCGAGATGGACACCGTGCAGCGCAAGGCTTATTACAATGAACTCCAAGCCATCATCGCGGAGGAAGTCCCCTTCACGCCGGTTTACCACGAAACTACCATCTACGCCACGCGCCGCGATGTCGGCGGCGTGACGATGGATGTGCAATTCAAGCCCTCTTGGGAAACCGCGTACAAGAAATAGAACGCGGATTTTTATAATTTGCCTGATTACGTTGATTCTTTGCCACTAATTTCACGAATTTTCACTTATTTTCGCCTTTTCGCGT
>CAZSIG010000769.1:0-2132 GCA_964606195.1 uncultured Anaerolineales bacterium | reverse complement strand
ATCCCCATACCGCTGCTACCGCGCCGCGGTGATTTTCGTTTAGACGTAAGGCAGCGCGTAGAGATTTAGGCGGGGTTGTAACCCCTTAGAGCGAAAAAAGAGCGCGTCGCGAGCTTAGCTTGATGCGTATGGGGTTACAACCCCCCTGTGAACAAGTTGTAGGAGTGCCGCGCACCTTATTCCACTCTGAGCGGCTTCAATGTCACATAATCATCCACCGCGTTGTGCAGCGGCGGCCGCGCCAGTGTTTGCGGATGATACAAACCGACGCGTAGATAATACGCGCCCGCCGCTATATTCGCCGGAATGTGCAGGCGATGCGTATCCGGTACTACCTCCGCGCCCCACCAACTACTCGTCGGCAACGCGGGCGGCGCGTCGTGTTGCGTAATCAGCGCGCTGTCTTCATCCACCAAATGGACGAAAACGGTGTAATCCGCGCGCATCTCGGTCACAGCTTGCCAGTAAAGTTGGACGCTCAAGTCCTGCCCGCGCCGTGGTTTGGCGGGGGTCAAGTTATAACCCAACAACGCCACTTTGTCCGCGAAGTAGGCGCGCTGTTCATGTTGTAGTCTAGGCGCGGCGTACAGCCTTTCCTGCTCGTGAACGCGCACTCGCTTTTTGCCCTCGCGTACACAGGTTGCCAGATGCGCCCATGTGCCATCGGGGGAGATCGCGACGCGCACGCGCGCGGTCGGAATCACCGCGATCGGCAGGCGTTTTTCGGTCTTGTGCCAATCGTGCCGAGCGACGACGCCGACGCCGATGTGAAACCGCGCTGGTAATTCCCAGGGCAGCGTCTCCGTGACGATGATCTCCCCCGCGCGCCATGCACTGGTGGGATACCAGATCGGCGCGACCATCGGGCGTGCGGTGGTATCCTCGATGATCTGCCCCGCGTCGTCGTAATAAAACGGATAGAGCCGGTAATCGTTACTCATGTCGCGCAACGCCTGCCAATACAGGCGCAGGTAAACACGATGCCACAAATCTTGCTCGACATCGTAGCCGAGCAGCCTGACTTTGTCACCGAAATCTACCAGCAACGGATGTCGCGGCGCGGGCGCGGTGACGCGGGCGAAATCGTAGAAGGCGTCGGGAAGCTCTAGGTTGTCGGAATTCTCCGCGCGTTGTAACAGGATATAGCCGTCCGCGCTGTCCAAAATCTCAAACTCACCGCTGGCAATAGTCTCGTGATAGGCGCGGTGAAAATCGTATGGCGACATTTGCGTCGGCGCGGCAACGTCAAGTAAAATATACTCCGCGTCTTTGACCAGCGGAAAGTCGTAAATCGTCTCGCGGTGCGTGAAATGGGGGTTGAGGCTGGGCTGCGTCGAGAGAATCGCATCCGATGGAATCTGCGCCGCGAACCGCGCTAGGGTGCGATGATGCGCGGTCACCTCCGCCCAATAGAAATTGCGTCCCAGAGGCGAATAGCCCTGCGCGAATTGATACCCCAGCGCGCTAAGCACTACCCACGCGGCGAGGACATAACGCGATTTTGTCGAATCATGTGCGGCAGCTATGGAAAGCTGCCCTACGCGCCGTTGACTTACGAGCCACGCGCCGCCGTAGATGCTCGCTATCGTGATAAACGGCACAACCAGCGCGGAGTAGTGATATGCGCCGGAATACATCGCCTCGTAGTTGCTGAGGACATTCAGCGTGAGCACCGGCGCGGCGGGCAGCAGCGTGGGAACGTTTAGCATTGCCAAGCCGCCTGTCGAGAGGAGCAGCCCGCCGACGTACTTGATTTTGGGCAAGGCGAAGACCGCGTCGATAACGGCGCGCGGGCTGTTCAGGTGTGCGTAGCGGCTGAGGTGATGCGGCATACCTAGCGGGCTGTGCGCGGGAATGATGATGAATGCCGCGAGCACGAACCACGCCGCGCTGATGAGCATCGCAACCGCGCCGTGTTGTGCGTGGCGATTGCGCCGGTCGAAGCGGGCGCGGTAAATCATGTATAAACCCAACATGAACAGCACCAACGCGACCTCTTCCTGACAGCTCAGGGCAAGAGTGAAGCAGAGCCAAAATCTGCCGTAGGCGCGCCGTGCCGCGTAGTGAAACGCCCACAGCAGGAACGGCACCGCGAGCGGCGTCGCGTGAAACTCGGTCAGGGTCGCGGCTTG
>CAZSIG010000768.1:0-2135 GCA_964606195.1 uncultured Anaerolineales bacterium | reverse complement strand
CTATTGGCGATGAGCGCGACCTTAGCCGCCATCTTCGCGTCGGGCGCCTCAAATATGTGTATGAAATCGTATGCCCCCAACAACGCGTAACTGGCAACGCGGTTCACCTCTGGACACTGCCGCTGAAGCCGCTTATCCATCTCCTTATCCATATCCTTCAATGTCTTGACATTCTTGATACCCTCTGGGGATACCTTCGATAGCAAGATAAAAGTAGTCATTTTTCACCTCCTCGTGTAAATGTGATTAGTGATACAAAATCTTTACTTCCTGCCAAACTCCTTCGCCAACTGCTCCGCGCTCAGCAAAATCATCGTCGGGCGACCATGCGGGCAATGGCGCGGGTCATTCGCCATCTCCATCTGCCGAATCAACTCTTTCATCTCCTCAAGCGAAAGCGTCTGCCCCCCGCGAATGGCGTTATGGCAAGCCAACCGCGCAATCGCCTCTTCGCGCTGGACACTGGCATCACCTCCTTCCGCCATCTCATCCAAAAAGTTGGTCAACGCCTGTTTATAATCGCCATCTCCCAAAATCGCGGGGACGGCGCGTAACAAATAAGTATCACCACCCCAAGGCTCTAAGCTAAAACCCAACTCAGCTAATAGTTCGCGCTCCTCCTCCAACGTTTCCAGTTGTTGAGGTGACAAGTCTATTGTCAGTGGTTCGAGCAACTCCTGCACCGCGATATCCTGCGCGGCGCGCTGGCGCAGAAACTCCTCATACTTAATCCGTTCATGCGCGGCGTGCTGGTCAATCAAGTACATCCCCTCGGGGCCCTCCGCGATAATATAAGTAGTAGCCACCTGCCCCAAAACGCGCAACATCGGCATTTTAGGAGCGCGAAACGCCGGCTCCCCCACATCATCGGGCAAGGTGCGCTGTACTTCCATCGCGAGCTGCGAGTTCCCCCCCGTCGGGCGCCAATGAGCACGCATTTGAGCCTCGCGCTCCTGCCACGCGGTCGCTCGTGGCACCACATCTCCTTGGTCAAGCAGGGCGCGGCGCACCGTTTTCTGCACCGCGGAAAAGAGTTGCTGTGGGTTGCGAAATTTGACCTCGGCTTTGGTCGGGTGAACGTTCACATCCACTTCCGCGGGCGGCAGGGTGATATTGAGCACCAGCACCGGATACTGCCCCTTCATCAACATGCCATGATACGCCTGCGTAACCGCGTAACTCAAACTGCGATCTTGTATCCAACGGCCATTCACGAAAAAAGTGATATGTTTACTGTTAGAGCGGTACAACGTAGGCAACCCCACATATCCCGCCACTCCTATCTCCGCGCCATCTTCAGCGCTCACTTCCACCATCTGTTTCGCCGCGTCTACATCATAGACCTTGACAACCACATCATATAACGCGCCGCTCCCCATCGTCTGCAACATGGCGCGGCGGTTAGAAACTAATCGAAAGCGAATATCCGGTCGCGCCAGCGCGTACCGCGATACCATATGCGAGATGTGCTCAGTCTCCGTACCATCGCTACGCAGGAACTTGCGCCGCGCCGGGACGTTGTAAAAGAGATTCTCCACCGTAACCGACGTGCCGGGTGGTCGCCCCACGCTCTCGCGGTGGATAATGTCGCCATTCTCCACGCGAATTTGCGTGCCCGCCACCTCCGCTTCGGTACGCGTGCTCAAGGTAAACCGCGACACGGCAGCGATGGATGCCAACGCCTCGCCGCGAAAACCAAGCGTGGAAATATGAAATAGGTCGTTCGCAGTGGAGATTTTGCTGGTGGCGTGACGAGCCACCGTAAGCTCGACTTCATCGGAGGGAATGCCCGCGCCGTTGTCGCTGACGCGTATCAGTCGCTTGCCGCCGCTCTGAATCTCTACTTGTATATCAGTCGCGCCCGCGTCAATGGCGTTCTCGACCAACTCCTTGACCACCGAGACGGGGCGCTCGACCACTTCGCCCGCCGCGATTTGCGCCGCGACTTGCGGAGAAAGTACTTTGATTGCCATATTAGTAAAAAGAGATTATCACATTTGTGAAGATAAGTCAAATAGTAATGGCAAAAATGCAGATGATAGAGAAAAGTAACACAAGCATTTAACCACCAAAAACCCCAACTTTTAACACCGGTTCAGTTAGACAGGACTTACGCAAATTCACCATAATTTCAC
>CAZSIG010000767.1:0-2136 GCA_964606195.1 uncultured Anaerolineales bacterium | reverse complement strand
ATGGCGCGCCAGATTGCGACTTGCTGGGGGTCGAGTTTGCCTAGTCGCTGTCGTAGGGCTTCAATCCGCTCTTCCCTGGATATTTGCTTTTCTGCTTTCACTTTCTCTCCTCATAATTTCTCTGCTCCGCGTCCAATAATTCTTCAAGCTGCTCAAGGACACCATTGGCGCATGCATTATGACGAATGGTTTCCATTTGTAATTCTTCTCTACGCATTGCCAGAACACCGCGCACATCTCGCAAATGTTTTTCGGAATCTGTTTTGTGGTATGCAATCAACTTCGCGACTATAATATCCTCAGGCGCGATGAACATCGCGCGGTGTCCAAATTCATCGTAGGTTAATTGCCGCCTACGCTGGAAAGCCATTCTGGTGAAGACATCGCGCGGCATAGGCACCAAATCTATCTTGGCTCCCGTCGTGGGCTGAATGACATTGAATGGATAACGTCTGCGTAGAGAGTCGCGAATGCCCTCTTCGCTGGCATAGTACTCCGCGTCGAGAAAAGCGTCCACAAATGGTTTGATATGCGCGCTATTCATTTCCACCACGATGTCAACATCGAGCGTCAGGCGCGGTTCGCCGTAGAAGATAGCCGCGAAGCCGCCGACCACCATGTAAGGAATGTCCAGATGCTCTAGTACGCCAATCGTGTATGTGAAAAAATCTTTTAGTTCGTAATCTCTGACTTTTTCCATGAATCTCGTTTCTTCAGGATGTATCTTTTCGTTTACCAGCAGAACGGTTATTAGAAAAAGGCTTGATCAACTCCTCCCGAAAAGCTAATATTGCCGCTATCAACGCGGCGATGGCCACGCCTAAGTCTTGGATACTACGCGACGCGCTCTCAATCATCCCTTGAAATCCGCCCATAGTATGCTGCCACTGTTCTAGTCGCGCGGCGTGTGGATAGACATTCATAGAAGGGGTGATAACCGCGACATGCAGGGGCATGGTGATGATTGTCGGGGTAGTGGCGCGCGTGGGGGAAATATCAATACAAGGGGAGATAATCGCGTATTCTACCCACAAAGACAGTGGCAATTCGCGCATCATTGTGGTTTTGTAATCTAGCGCTGAGGACACTGTGTAAGATAGTACCTCGTGATGAGTTGTGCCGGGGAGTAACTCCGCGAATTCCACCACGTTGTCTTCAGTTTTAGAGCTATTGAAATGCAACAGCCCCATACCATCATTGACGCGAATTTTGGCAGAAGTGATTTTGGTATCGGTGACGGGATTGTGAACGCCGATTCTTATCGCCCCTACATCGGCTCGTTTGACGGCGCGGGGATAGTCGAGATAGATTTGTATTTGTGGAGTATGGGCAGCGGGCACCGGCATAATCGCATGATGATACCGCGCTAGTTGCGCGGTGTCTAAAGTTACCTTTTGCCAGTCTGTACCAAACAATCCCCATAAAAACAAAATAATCATCGCTGTAGCGATCAGTTTGTAAGGGTGGCGGACAAGAAAATGAGTCGGCGGTAACCATTTCCATGCACAGATAGTCTGGTTTACCTTCTCTACCAATGTTTCCAGCCGCGTCGCGGGATACAGAATGTAAAATGTTACGAGAACCAACAAGGTCACAAGCAATTTTCCCCAGCGACGCGAGAGGAATGTCCATTGGACATGACGCGGAACTTGGATGTTCCATAGCAATAATAAAGAGAGCAACAGAAGTATTATACATACCCAGAAATCGGAGCGCGGCGCGGCTTTACGATACCAGCCGCGTTTAACAAATATATGTTCTCGCGTTTGTCTTTTCAGCCAGCTCCACACCCTATTCGGAATTTCTCGTAAGGACAAACGGTTTTTATCCATCATCACCCCCAAACTACAATAGCCCGCAAGCGCGCAGGAAGAAGAATATGCTGATGAATAGAAGTCCGATGCCGATGATGGTGAACGGCGAAAATTGGCCTTCCGGTGACTCTTCGATACGCTCAGGCAAGCCACGCGGTGGCTCCGTGTCCAATTGTTCTTCCATCATCGCGTCTAGCATAGCCCCAACCTCCATGTTTTCTGGACAGGGAGGATTGTTCCCTTTTTCGCTTGAACTAGACACAGTTTTATCAAACGCTTTATCTAGCATAATACCGGGGTCGATATCTGTATTTATCATTTT
>CAZSIG010000766.1:0-2152 GCA_964606195.1 uncultured Anaerolineales bacterium | reverse complement strand
TGCGCCTAGGGCGATGCACCGCGCGGTGACGTAAGATCTAATAAAACGGGAGAAAAGGATATGCGCGAGACGACGAATAAAAAATCTGGGCTGCGCGGTTTGCCGCGCAACGTATGGGCGGTGAGCCTGACCAGTTTCTTCATGGACATCTCCAGCGAGATGGTGATTAACCTGCTGCCGATATTCCTGCAAGAGGTGTTAGGTATCCGAACGAATATCATCGGACTAATCGAGGGAGTAGCGGAGGCGACCGCGAGTTTGCTCAAGGTGTTCTCCGGCTGGTTCTCCGACAAGGTGCGGCAGCGGAAATGGCTCGCGGTGCTCGGCTACGGGCTGTCCACCGCCGCCAAGCCGTTCTTCTATTTCGCCAACTCGTGGGGCTTGGTCGCGGCGGTACGCTGGGCAGACCGCGTGGGGAAAGGGATTCGCACCGCGCCGCGCGACGCCCTCGTTGCCGATTCGATCGCCGAGGAACAGCGCGGGCTGGCGTTCGGCTTTCATCGCGCCGCGGATACCGGCGGCGCGGCGGTGGGGCTGCTCATCGCGCTCCTCGTCGTCTGGGCGGCGCAGGCGGGCGGGCAGACGCTGACGCGGCAGACGTTTCAGACCATCGTCCTCATCAGCCTCATTCCCGCCGCGCTCGCGGTGCTATCGCTGGCGGTGGGGGCGAAGGATATGCCGGTCACCGCGCGGCGCGGCGCGCCCAAGCTGACCTTCAAGGGTTTGGGTAGACGTTTCGCGCTTTTCATGCTCATCGTCGGCATCTTCGACTTGGGCAACTCCGCGGACGCGTTCATCATTCTACGCGCGAAGGAGCGCGGGTTAAGCGTCGTCGGTGTCCTGGCGATGGTGCTGACCTTCAACATCGTCTATACGCTCGTCTCGACGCCCGCGGGCGCGCTCTCCGACCGCGTGGGGCGGCGCAAGGTCATCATCGGCGGCTGGCTCGTCTACGGCTTGATCTATCTCGGTTTCGGCGTCGCGGGCGCGGGGTGGCAAATCTGGGCACTCTACGCGCTTTACGGCGTCTATTACGGACTGGCTTACGGCACGGCGAAGGCGATGGTCGCGGACATCGTGCCGGAGAGGATGCGCGGTACGGCTTATGGCACCTACAACGCGGTGCTGGGGATCCTCGACCTCCCCGCATCGGTGATCGCGGGGGTGTTGTGGTCGGGCGTGGGGGGCTGGCAGGGCTTCGGTCCGAGCGCGCCGTTCTATTTCGGCGGCTGCATGGCGCTAATCGCCGCGATGATGATGTGGCGGTGGATGGGGCGGTAATCAACAGCTCCCCGCGAGCTTCAGGCTCGCGGGGAGCTAGGCGATTCTAGTGACTTTCGTATAAACGAAAAATGTGTTATAATTGTGAGAAATAAAACTATAGGCTACGTCTTCTCAGGAAAAACCGCGAGAGTATTTAGATAAGGAGATATGAAAAAGATGAACACAAAACAAAAGCTTATTCTGGCGATTTTGGGCGTGTTGAACCTAGCAGTACTTTGTGTTTTGTCGAGATACGCGCTGCCCGGAGCCATATTCAACATGATTACTTTAATAGCGCTGGTCATCATCTTCGTCGGCGGCACCATCTTCGGTGTTATAAGACTATTGGGACGGTCGAAGGAAACTGAGGAAGAGGAAGAGGAGGACGAATCCGCGCTCACCATAGACATCATCATGGAGATGACGCCCGACGAGTTCGCGATGGTGATGCAGGATTTGATGGCAACGCGAAGTTTCCACGCCAACCTGTTCGGCGGCGCGAGTGAAGAGGGCGTAGTGCTTCTGGCGATTAAAAATGACCGCAAGTATGTGATGCAATGCAAACGGCTCTCCACGCAATCCACAGACGCCGCGATGGTACAAGAACTCCAACAGATAAGGGAGAATACCGGCGCGGAGGAGGGCTGGTACATCACCACCACCTATTTCACCAAAGATGCCCTGAAGTTCGCCGAGGATAAGACGATAAAGTTGGTAGACCGCGATGAACTGCGGGAATGGCTGAGGGTCTACGCGGAAGAGAAGGGGTTGTGAAGGACGCGAGTTTTGTTGAAGGCGCGAAAAGGCAGGTTTCTTACGAGAAACCTGCCTTTTTTAGGCTCTACGCGGATTCGTGGGGTAGGGCAGGACTTTCTCAAAGTATAACCGC
>CAZSIG010000765.1:0-2154 GCA_964606195.1 uncultured Anaerolineales bacterium | reverse complement strand
TTACCTATCACAACCGCGAGGTATGGTATCGCGCCGCGTTCTTCAGCGTGGGTTTGGAAGCCCTTGATCCTGGAGGCTTACAGAGCTTATTGCAGCGCGTCATTCGCTGGTTCCGCCAGGGGAGCGTGCATAACGACATCGTGGGGCGCGTTGCTAACGCCTATACCGGTGAGGGGATCTCCGATGTAGCAGTTACCGCGCAGGGGAACTGGGATGGTTACACCACCGCCAGCGACGCGCGCGGTTATTATACGCTTAGTTTATTGTTGGACGATTACAACCTCACCTTCGACCGCGCAGGTTATTTCTCTACGGGAGTTTACACTGTACCGGTGACGACCGATACCATCGCGACGCGAGCTATATCCTTAACTCCGAAAGTGTCACTCTCCCCGACCGCGTTGACGCATACCTTAACCGCGGGCGAGTTCTGGACGACGACCTTGACCATCAGCAACGCGGGGGATGGCGCGTTTCACTATGGCAGCTACGACCGCGAGGTTGCCACGCGCATCGCCGCCGTCGATGACCCCGCGACGTTGGATATTCCCTACAGTGAAATTGCCCCGACGATAGATGGCTATTACACTGATGGAGAGTGGGAGGACGCGAACGTCGCCTTCCTGACCGATTTCACCGAGCCGAATGGCGCGGAGATGGGGCAGGCGTTGGTCAAGCACGCGGGAGACAGCCTTTATGTATTGTTGGATTACGAGGGGATGACTAGCTCCGGCGTGAATATAAGCGCCAAGATATGGTTTGATTTGGATGGCGATGGCGAGTCTGATGGCGGCTTCCACGCGCGAAAGTACTATAATAGTCTGTATAAATACTTTGATTATGTGGGAGAAGTCGCAGCTAGGCGCACGACTACGCCCGCGGATAGTCAAACTCACTGGATTTTCGAGTTTGCGATCCCCTTCGCGGAGCCCGATTTGGAGCCGGGAGGCGAATATTTCGTGCATTTTATCCTTTACGACGAGGCTAAAAAAGTGGGAGGCGAATGGACTAACGCGACTAAAGAGGAAGATGAGGGATACCCCAAGCGATGGGGCGTTATGCGACTGCTGCCGCGCCGCGCCGTCTGGCTGAACAAATCGCCTATAGGCACACAGATCGGCGCGGAGGAAGCCCTTGCTGTAGATTTAACCCTCGATGGGCGCGTGGTGCAGCCCGGAGATCATGCCGTGGAGCTGGTATTGCCCAGCCGTCACCAAAATTATCCGATCATCAATCCTACCGTCCCCTTGAGCTTTACGGTTTTGCCCGCGCCCGATATGGGCAAATTGGTTGGACAGATCACCGATCGGCGCACCGGCCAGCCACTCACCGCGACGGTCGCGGAGGTGGGGGGATTGGCGGTAGATACCGAACCGCTGAGTGGCATTTATGCCATCTGGCTCTGCGAGGGAACGCGCGAACTAGAACTGTCCGCCGATGGCTATATTTCGCGCCGCGTGACCGTAGGCATGACCGCAAATGTGACCGCGACGCGCAACTTCACCATACAATTCGACAGCCCGGAGTTGATCCTGCCCTCCGCGCTGGATGTCGAGCTGGATTATGGTGAGAATCTGACCACCGCGTTAATTATCGGCAATAACGGCTCGCAGCCGTTGGAATTTCAGATTTATGAGACTACAATCAGCGATGACCTGCGCGTTGATGTGCCACAGATACAATGGTACGGAGTTGAGCCAGTGGAAAAAGTCGATTGGGCGAGGGATGAGAATGATATTGACGACCGCGTCGCTAATCGCGTCCTCGCGGCTTCTGCTATACCGTCTGATGTGACGCTCAATCCCTTCTTATTCGACCAAACTAGCGAAGAGGCTGATATGATAGTCGATCTGGTGCGCGCCGAATCGCTGGTAGAGCATGACGCGATGATGCAACACTTCAGGCTTACGCTCGACGCAAATAGCGATCTGTGGCATACAGTCGGCTACGTATATTTGGACACCGACCGCGACGCGACCACCGGACAACCACCTCACATCTTGTATGGAAAAACCGCGCAGGATATAGGCTACGATTGTTACTTTGACCTGTTTCCGATGCCTTGGGCGCGCGAGATAGACTTGTACCGCGCAGGTGGAGAATTCGTGGTCACGGTGCCGGGGGGGTGGCAGTCTAACTCGTTGGAATGGAGTA
>CAZSIG010000764.1:0-2166 GCA_964606195.1 uncultured Anaerolineales bacterium | reverse complement strand
GCCGGGGGTGAGGGTGGGAATTCGCGCCAGCGCGTAATCGCGGTCTACGGGGTGCAGGTAATACTTCCCCGCCTCCTTGCGCGCCAGGTGCATATTGACCAGCCGCTTCAGGACGGGCGCGGTGTCCAAGCCGGGGGTGTGGGGCGCCAGCAGGAAATCGGTCGCGGTCGGCGTGACGGGGCGGGCGTAAATCGCCAGCGCCTGCATGACGCGCTGCGCGGCGGCGTCCAGACGGTTGTACGCATCCCCCACCATCTTCTCCACCACATTTTCGGGCAGGTAGTCTTCGGCGATCGCCAATATCTCCTCCAGCGAGGTATCGCGGTCCGCCTTGAGGATAGCGCCCAACGCTTCGAGGGCGCGGGGATAGCCGCACATCCGCTCCTTCGCTTGCTTCAGCAGGTCGTCGGGGGCATCGCGCAGCCCCAGCTTGCCGTCCGAGTCTTGTTCGCGCAGGACATTCTCCGCGTAGGGCGATTCCAAGCCATTGTCGATGTGCAATGGAGCAGCCTGATGCTGCGGACAGCAGAGCGTCAGGTCGCGCGGGGCGAGCCGCGTCGTCATCAGCACCTTGACGGCGTGCGGCGGCGCGGTCAAGACCGCCCGCAGCGCGGCGTCCAGCTCCGCGTCCGCGACCGCGCGCGTCTCCATCTCCACCATGTCCTCGAAATTGTCCAATAGAACCACCACCAGACCCGAAGGGTTTCGGAAACCCTTCGGGTCTTCATCCCCGCGCCGCGCGGGAAATTCCGCCAACAGCGCCCGCATCTTCGCCCCCGCGTCGGTTTGTGGATCGCGATAGAGCGTCTCCAGCCGCGCCGCGACTTCGGGGGAGAGCAGTTCGCTCAAATCGGCGAAGAGGTTGGCGAAGGTGATGCGCCGCGTCCCGACCGCGCTGAGATAGACGATGCCGCCGACGCGCAGGTCGCCAAGCTCATCGGGCAGCGCGCCGCGCTCCAGGTGACGCAGCAGGCGGCAGACCAGCGCGGTCTTGCCGATGCCCGCGCGCCCGATGATGGTCAACATCCGCTGCGCCTCGTCGCGCAGAAAATCGGCGACGCATTTCGTCTCCACGTAGCGGTCTTGAAAATAACGCGGGACGATGGCGGGCGGGGGATTGATGAACTTGCTTCGCGCCGCGCCGCTCACCGGGCGGTCGGGCTGCCGTTCTCGCTCCAAGCCGCGCTCAATGCTCTGCGCGACGCGCTTCGCCGCGGCGCGTGGGTCACGCACGACTCGCTCCTGTGCCACGATTTCCCGGTCAAGTTGGGCGATGTCGTCGTGAATGCGCGCCTCCTGGCGCGCGTCGCGCACGGTGCCCAGTTCGCGTTCCGCGTCGGCGCGGCGGTAGCGCAACTGCTGCAATCTACCCTCTGGCGTATCGAGCCGCCGCAGATGGGCGCGCAGCCGCGCCACACTCGCGGCGAAATCGGCTTCGTCGAACGATAGCGCGGCGCGATTAGCCAGCCCGAGCGGCAGATTCACCGCGGCGTCCGGGCGAATCGGGACGACCGGCTTCTTGTACTTCAGGGCGAGCCGCCACTCCGCCGCGCAACCGGCGTGGTTGCGCACGCTGTCGGGCGTGGCGACGAAGAGCACGCTGGCGCAGGTTTGCAGCGCCTCCGTGACCTGCGCGTCCCCCGCCTGCCCCTCGTGGGCGTCGCGCCGGTCGAGCCAGACCGGTTCGCCCGCGCCGCGCAGGGCGTCGTATAGTTGTAGGGCGAATTTCGCGCCGTCGGTCGGGGCGTAGCAGATGAAGTGGTGACCATGCAGGAGCGCGGGGTCGATTTGCGGAGGCGACTTGGGGCTGGCGATGATTACATCTTCTTCGTGGCGGTCGAAGGGAATCAGGCGTTGGGGTTTTTGCTTGGTGTTTGCCAACGCGGCGCGTACATAGTCATATAGTTCGTCAACGGTGCGCTTGCCATTTTGCAAGCCCAAGATGAGGTGGTGGGTGAAGAGGGACCGCGCCAGCTTGGGGTCATCTTCCCACGCGAACTCGGTGGCGTCGCTGGCGGTCAGGACTACCGCGCTGGTCACGCCGGGCGCGGTGAGCTTCAGGGGCGGCTTGAACGCGCCGCTATAACAGCAATCGAGGAGAATCACCTGCCGTTTTATGCGGCTCTCCGCCATTTGCGTGGCGATGAACGAGGCGGGGATGGCGGT
>CAZSIG010000763.1:0-2169 GCA_964606195.1 uncultured Anaerolineales bacterium | reverse complement strand
ACGCATCACGTTTCACGTCTTCACGCATCACTTTTGAGGTAATACTTTTATGACATCAACTCAAACTATGAGTACAAACGATAATTCTCCATACAGTTTAGTACTAGGTATAGATACTGGCGGAACTTATACCGATGGCGTGTTGCTAGAATATCATTCGCGTAAGGTCTTAGCTTCTCACAAGAGCCTGACGACCAAGCGCGATTTTGCCATTGGTATTGAGAAGGTTATAGAGGGCATCGAAATTGACAACCCCGCGGCTATCAGGATGGTTTCCATCTCCACTACGTTAGCCACTAACGCCATCGCTGAGGGCAAGGGGAAGCGCGTCGCGCTCCTGCTCATCGGTTACGATGCGGAGTTAGTCGCCTCTTTTCGCATGGAACATCGTTTCGCCACATCGCAATTCTTTTACTTCGCGGGCGGACATGACCTCTACGGCCGCGAGAAGCAGGAACTTGATTTGCCGAGCATCTTGGCGAAGGTCAATGAGGTAAAGAATCAGGTTGACGCCATCGCGGTCTCCAGTTACTTCAGTCCTCTCAATCCGGAGCACGAGAATCGCGTCTACGAGGCGATTTCCAGCATTTGTGACCTGCCCATCGTCTTGGGACACCAGCTTTCGACTAAACTCGGTTCGATTGAGCGCGCGACGACAGCCGCGCTTAATGCTTCTCTGTTGGCGGTATTGCAAGATTTCATCATCGCGGTGCGCCGCGCAATGGAAAACCGCAACATTCACGCGCCCTTGATGGTAGTGCGCGGGGATGGCACTTTGATGAGCGATGAGTTCGCGGCGCGTACGCCGGTGGAGACGATACATTCAGGCCCCGCTGCCAGCTCGATGGGCGGGCGATTTCTCTCGCGGTTGAACGACGCCCTGATTTTGGATGTCGGCGGGACGACCACCGACATCGCGCTGGTTGAGGATGGCGTCGTCGCGGTGAGCGAGGAAGGGGCGACTGTCGGGGATTACAAAACGGCGGTCAAAGCCGCGAATATGCTATCCATCGCGATTGGCGGTGATAGTCATGTTACGCTGCACCGCGACGCGGGTATCGTCGTCGGACCGGAGCGCGTCACGCCACTGGCTTACTTGGCGTGGAAATATCCCGGAGTCAAGAAACAGCTACAGGCACTATCGCGCAAGACTTGGGCGCAGGCGGGACCCGATTGGTTGGAGTATTGGTACCTGCTGCGGGAGCCTCAAGATGAAAAGCTGCTCGATTCCGCGCAGGTCAGGTCACTCGTTGAATTTCTGCGTGATGGTCCCCAGGCTATTCCTAGTATTCTCAGGCATCTTAATCTGTTGCACGTGGGGCAAATGGGGGGACGCGAATTATGGCGGCAAGAAATCTTAGGGAAATCTGGGCTGACCTGTACAGATTTGATGCACATCGAGGGTACGTATAACCTGTGGGACGCTGAAGCGTCGCGAGTGGCGCTCGATATTTTCGCTCATTACCAATACCGCGAGCCGGACGAGGTGCGCCAGGAGATATGGGAATTGGTGAATGAGATGATATGCCACGCAGTCATTACGTTCCTCTCCGGCAAGAAATTGGAGATTTCGGCGGGACATAAGGTGCCCTCCGCGTCGTTGGGCGAGCGCGATACTAACGAACGCATCTCGCCCAAAGATGAGGACATCGGGCGATGGTTTTTCTACAACAGCATCTATTCGTTCCATCCTCAGTTGGAGACCAGCGTGCGGCTGCGGCATCCGGTTATCGGTATCGGTGCTCCCGCGAGTATCATGTTAGATAGAACCGCGAACGCGCTTCACACCGAGCTTGTGCTGCCGAAGAATCACGATGTAGCCAACGCGGTCGGGGCTATCGCGGGTAGCGTGATGGTGGTCGAGGAGCTGTTGGTTTACCCGCGCTTTAACGAGGTGGGACTGGATGTGCTGGGGTTTTACGTTCAGGCTAGTGATGAGCGTTATGAGTTTGAGGAGCTAGAAGATGCTCTTACCAAAGCGCGGTCGTTGGCTGAAGAGCGCGCACTGGGCGCGGCGATTCGGTCTGGTGCCGATAATCCCCAAGTAGTGCTGGAAATGACGAGTGATGGTTTAGATACATACCGCGTTAGCGCAAAAGCGATGGGTAATCCCCGTTTGGCGGGATGATGGAAATGGGCTTTCTCGAAATCGCGCGACTGGAGTAATAT
>CAZSIG010000762.1:0-2172 GCA_964606195.1 uncultured Anaerolineales bacterium | reverse complement strand
CTCTATACCTGAAACCGCGCCACCGCCTCGCGCAATTCCTGTGCCATCGCTGCCAACTCCTGCGCGGAAGCTACCATCTCCTCTACCTGCGCCGACATCTCCTCCGTAGATGCGCTCACCTCCTCCGTCGCCGCGCTGTTCTCCTCCGCGATGCTCGCTACACCCTCCATCGATTCCATCACCTCGCGGCTGCTGGCGGACATCTCCTCCGCGGCGGCGGTATTCTCCTCGACCACCGCGCTCATTGACTCCATCGCGGCAATGACACCCTCACTCTTTCGTTGCACCTGTGCCACCGCCTCCGTAATTTGCGCGGTCAACATCGCCGAACTCTCCGTCGCGTTTTGAATATTCTCCAACGCCTGGACGGTATTCTCTGCTAGTTCGGTGCTGGTATCCACCTCTTTGTTAGCTGCCTCAACTGCCGCGATCGCCTCGCGTACTGCCTCTTGAACTCGCTCGATTAACTCCGCGATGTCTCGCGTCGCGGTTTTAGAATCCTCCGAAAGTTTACGCACCTGGTCGGCGACCACCGCGAAGCCCCTACCATGCTCCCCCGCTCGCGCCGCCTCTACCGCAGCGTTCAGCGCCAGCATATCGGTCTTGTCCGCGATGTCATCAATCGTCTCCACAATCCGCCCGATTTCGCGCGACCTTTCGCTCATCTCTTTGATTTTGAACGCGGTTTCCGATGTACGCGTTTGTACCGTCGCGATGCCGCGATTGGTTTGGTCTACCGTATTCACCCCCGCGAGCGCGGTCTGCGTCACCTTATCCGCTGCTGCCGCCACCGATTGTGCGATTTCTCCCACATCGGCGATTAAGTCCGCGACCTCCGACATCAACGCGGAGGTTCTTTGCACCGACTCTGCCTGTTCCTGCGCGCCGCGCGCGATACCATCAGAGGCGCGCGCGATCTGTTCTACGTTGCCGGTCGCTTCGGTCACGCCGCGCGTCTGTTCCGAAGTGCCCTGAGCCACTTGCTGGATAATCTGTGCTACCTGCTCAGATGCCTGTCCCGTCTGCGCCGCGGTGGCGTTGAGTTGGTCGCTGGTATCTGCCACTTGCGCCGCGCTCTGCTGAGTCTGGTCGATTAGGTTGCGCAAACTACCGGTCATATTGATGAAGGCGTTCCCCAATACATCTTGCGCGGATTTGGGAGTTATCACTTCGGTCAGGTCGCCTTGCGCTATCTTGCCTGCCACCCTTGCCATACTCTGTAAATATGCGATCATGCGCCTGAACGCGGTTGCCATCTCGCCAATCTCGTCTTCAGATTCTATATTCACACTCTGTGTCAGTTCGCCGTCAGCTATCCCTGTCGCGGCAATCGCGACCTCTCGCAGCGCGCCGGTGATATTATTGCTGATGAAAAAACCCAGCCCGAAACTGATAACAATGGCGACGAGCACCGCGCCGATCAATATCGCGCGCGTCTGCAACACCAATTGATTGGATTGTTGCGCCTCGGCTACAGCATCTTCAGTGAGGCTGATGGTCATCTCCTCCACCGCGCTGAAAATATTCGCGCCGATTACATCCAGCTTATTGGTGGTTAAGTCATTCTGACGGTTATAGCCTTCCTGAATGCTTTTGAAACCGCTATGGTATTTGGTTATGGCGGCTTTAGCTTCATCAGCTAAGTCTTGCATCGCGGAGTCGTGCCCCTGTAACTGCTCATCGAGTGTCTCGAACGCGGCTACCGCTTCCGCGTAGCGTGCTTCGAAGTTCGTAGCCCATTCATCTTTGCCCTCTTCAAGATACTTGAAAGCATCCAGCCGCATCAATAATAAAGCGCGCTGGGCATCCCCCGCGTAGATTGAGGCTAGATGGTCTTGCGCAGCACCCTCTTCCTCGATAATAGTGTGCCGCAATTTGTTTAACTTCTCTTCGGCTAAGGGACCTTGAATGTCAAGTATTTGGTCTACAGTATTATTTCGCGTCTCTATCAATGCCGCGATCTCATCGAACGCGTCGCCGTAGTCACTGACTTGAGTCTTTATTCGTCGAAGTATCTCTACTCTTTTGGAAGCGGTGATCTCCTGTTCGGCTTGCGCCAGAAGGCTATCGAACTCTCCATATTCTTGCTGGTAATTTGATAAATCATTTTCGTTCAATGTTCTGATATACCTATTGGCGTGAAACCGCGCCTCCCAAATTTGGGTGTCTATC
>CAZSIG010000761.1:0-2172 GCA_964606195.1 uncultured Anaerolineales bacterium | reverse complement strand
CGCGGCGCGGTACGCCGCGCCCTTTTCACTATACCTCTTACTCTTGCTCCAGTTCGCCTAGTCTGTCAGTGATGTCCTGGAGCGCGTGCTTCAGATTATCGGCTTGAGCTTTGAGCCAATTCACTTCCTGCTCGCGGCTCATGCGCGGTGCCGCTGCTGGCGGCGGTCCCCAATCTGGTGCATGACGCGCCCAGTAGGGAACTCCTGTAGCATAGTAGCGATTACGCCACCCGCGCCCGCGTCCGCCCCAAGCCCCGCGACGCCCGTAGCCCATACCCATGCCCCAACCGGGACCTGGATTGGCATACCCCGGCGCCTCGAAACCCGAGCAATAACCCGCGCCTCTACCGGTCATCGGACCCGCGCCTGCCGGTCCTGTTCCATCTCCTCTTGGCATTTGTACTCACCTCCTTCCATAAATCGTTATATCACGTTTGATATACTCACGCACTAGAGTCAGTAGTGGTAAGGTAGTAAGTGATAGGGAAAAATAATACGATAATTTAACCACTAAGCGCACGAAGAGCACTAAGTATTTTTTTTGTTAATAGTGCTTATACGCGGTCAAATGTGCTCATCCGTAGCTAAAAATTGTCTTAGTGTCCTTAGTGTGCTTTGTGGTTTAATTGTAATCATTTTAACTATCGCTTACCATTTAGCCACTACTCGCGTCCCCTCGCGAACTAGCGAGAGGGTGAATTGATTTCGTTAAGAATTTCTCCCTCTGCGTCGACGCTGGCACCGTTTGCCCCTCCCACCCCGCCCTATGCGCGACGCGGTCGGTGTTGTCGATGGAGATGACTGTGCGCGGCGGTCTAGGGCGTTCAGGGTTATATTAGCCAAACGCGGCACCAGCTCACGCCCCAACCACAATAACGCTGACCCCACTGCCGGCAAGGCTAACTCGCGAAGTGTCACGGCAGTGGAACGCGGTCTGACGCGCGTTAGATTATTGGGCACGGGGGAGACTCGCTCCACCGGCTTATTCAACGCGGGGTCGAGCACTTCGGCTACCATAATCGCGTCTTGAGGACATACTTGGCGGCAAACCTCGCACTCTTTGCAAAGACTTTCCGCGATGTGCGCTTTTCCATCTTGCAGCGATATAGCCCCTGTTGGACAAACCCCCACACACTCACCACAGCCGGTGCATCGTGTGGTATCTACATATATCACTCAGTATCACCTCCCTCATCAATCTCCGCGACGACCTTCTCGTACGCGGCTAGTACAGAATCTATCTCGCGGCGGGTGCGTTGTAAATCCTTCACCCATTGTTTCATATAAGCCTCACCCTGTTCGGTGATGCTATATACCCGCCGCTGCGGGCCTAAACTATCGTTGTCCCAATATGAAGTGACCAAGCCCTCCCCCTCCATATCGCGTAATGAGCGATACATTAAAGTAGGATCGAGCACTTCGAGATTGAAACCGAACTTATCCAACTCATTCAACAAGGCATAACCATGCGCAGGCTCGCGGTGGAGTAGCACCAGTAAACAGGGCTGGAGAAAACTCGTCACTCTGCGGCGCCGCCCGCGCCTCCTACCTCTTCCTCTACCTCTGGGTGTCATCATCTTCCTCCCCAATATTATATCATATTATTGACATTTTGTCAAGAGCTAATTCGGTAATAGAACAAACCTCTTTTGCACACAATCTAATTATATTACTACAACGCGCTTCTGTCAAAAACTATTCACTTGTCGATAGGCTTTAGGGGATACAAAAAATACCGCGAGAGCTACAAACTCTCACGGTATTGAAGGCGGGGCAAATGCGCGGGTTACCTAACACTACAACGAGACTTCGCGATAGGATGTCATTCTGAGCGACCACCGGGAGCGAAGAATCTCGTTTCAGGAAGGAATAATCCGATGTGGCACGAGATTCTTCGTCGCTGCGCTCCTCAGAATGACATGGAGTTTAGAAAATCTCGTTGTAGTACTAATTGGAGCAGCAAAATAGCGGTAGGGAAAAGCAACGCGATAAATTAACCACTAAGGACACGAAGAACAACAAGGGTTTTTTCGTTAACAGTGCTCATACGCGGTCAAAAGTTACCATTCGAAGTAAGAACAGCCTTAGTGTTCTTGGTGGTTGAATTGTAATCATTTTAACTATAGGACTTACGCAAAACCGCACTATAACTAACCGCAGAGGGCGCAGGGG
>CAZSIG010000760.1:0-2173 GCA_964606195.1 uncultured Anaerolineales bacterium | reverse complement strand
ACAACACGCGCAGCGCCTCCTGCACCGCGGTGTCGTTATCGGGATAGATGCCCGCTTGTACTAATTCTTGCACCTGTACTGCCATCTTCTGTACCTCCGATTCCTTCAAGCAATCTCTGATAGGTATATTTTACCCCAAACTCCGCGCCTGCGCCATCCGTCAGTGCCCGCTACCTACACCCCATAGAGCGCCGCCACGCGTTCGTCTATCGCGCGTTCCAATTTCTCTACGCGTTCAATCGCGTCAGGTGGTAACGGATAGCCATGCTGGGCAAACTCCGCGAGGATGGCGTCTACCAAATCGCCGAATTCTTGCTGTTGCTCTGTAGGTAGCGGTGCGATGGGTAGTTGCTTCCAATCATTGGGATAGATGTGGATTTTACTGCGGCGGCGCACTGCCAACCACTCGCGGGCGAAAGTGGAATTCATAACCGCGAGCAGATATTTGAGTTGAAACTGTCGCGACAATTCTTCACGCGCGGCGCGGCCTCCCGTACCATCTTGCTGCTGATACTTCGCGGTCTTGCTGATAGACCTATTTTGCACCCCTGCGAGATAGTGCCAAGGGACAAAACCGACTGAACTAGCATCAAAGTGCAGACTATCATCGTCGTAAACCACCTTGGGCTCCGCGCCCGGCGTGCGTACCGCGACCAGCTTCTCTTTAGCAGCGTGCAGCGCGGGAAAAGTCTGGCGTCTGAACTGCGAAGGTGCTCTTGGTGTATCCCATTCCAAGAAACGCATATTTCGTAAATGCCATTTTACAACATCTTTGCCCAATACAAACCTTTTGGGATGTTTTGCATCACGCGTATCTGAAAGTACATCGGTTGCCGTGAACGCTCCCTGATGTTTACGTTCATGAGTATTTATCACCATGCCTACGGAAATAAAACAAATCATCTCTAACGGCACAGCTCCCGGTATAGAGACTCTTGCCTTATGTCCATCGGGACGAAATAGCATCGACTCAAGTTCAGCTTGGGGCGCGGTGGGCAATATCTTCACATTTTGCGCAAACTCGGCGCGGTCTGACCCCACCGGCGCACGCGTTGCGGCTGATGTGGCACGGCGGGGATAGCTTTGGCAAAATGCACTATCGTGTTGCTGACCCCCGCGTCGAACAATTGAATATCGGAGCAGAAATCGACGCGCTCGATACGTGTCTGCGCCAGAAAAAACTCGTGAGATTTACGCGTGTACTTGGCGGCGTTATACGCGTCGGGAATGATAAAGACCATCTGCCCCCCACCGCGCAATAACTGATAGGCGCGTTCCAAAAGACGTTCACCTCGTTCGGCGTGTTCAGCGCGGTGAAAAACAGCGGCATCAACCGCTCCAGATAGAAGTTCTGCGCGCCAGCTTCCTGTTGATGCGCCTCCCACAGAGTATTGAGGTAATCGGTATCCCCCGCGAACTTCAGCCAGCCCTTCTTTTGGATAAAGGCGATGAACATCAGCCGGTTGAACAGGCGTTGCGTGAACAGGCGGCGGTGCTCCGCGGCATCAATCCCCTGAATGAGCGGCTCGACGCGGGCGAATATCTCCGCGTACTTTTTGAAGAAGTCCCGCGTGACCACCTTGCGCTGGGGCGTCTCCGCGGCGTATTTGACGTTGACGAAATGCCAGTAATCCTGATCCGCGGTGGAGAAGATGAAGAGCGCGCGGTTTGTCAAACGTTGCTTTTTTAGTTTATCACCCGGTTTATAAATTTGCGCTTTTAACGCAGCTAGAGTATACTAGGGTATATTGTACTGCACTTTAACAAAGAAAACGCGGTATGGTGAACAAACACCATACCGCGAAAGAGAGCCGCTTGTGCACTAAGCGGTGAGGGAAGTATTCCTCAGTGGCGACAACTGGACTTGAACCAGTGACCTAACGATTATGAGCCGTTCGCTCTAACCAACTGAGCTATGTCGCCAAATTGACAGTAGGGACGCGAAATACACGTCCCTACTAAGAGTAGCGGGGACAGGATTCGAACCTGTGACCTCCGGGTTATGAGCCCGACGAGCTGCCACTGCTCTACCCCGCATCAGCGAAGTACATTATACTACTTTTTCGCGGTTCTGTCAAATCTATTATTGACAGGACTTACGCAACTTCGGGGTATTTCTACCGCCGAGCACGCGGAGAGCGCAGAGTTTTTTGGATAATTTTTTAGCGCGCCG
>CAZSIG010000759.1:0-2176 GCA_964606195.1 uncultured Anaerolineales bacterium | reverse complement strand
ATATGCGCGGCGCGCTAAAAAACCATCCGGAAAACTCTGCGCTCTCCGCGCCCTCGGCGGTGAAATTATTCTGAACTTGCGTAAGTCCTATCCTATATAACTATAAATGTGCAGACATGCAAAAATAGCACCTTTTTCCCTCTAGCAATAACTAGAAAAGTGTGATATAATAGTCCCTACACTTTATTCGGCTTTAACAAATGTACTACGCAGGACTTACGCAGACTATGTAGTGATTAACCGCCGAGCACGCCGTGGACGCGGAGAAGGTAAAGAAAATAATTTCTTAACGGTCATACGCGGTCATAAATCCTCATTGAAAAGCATCGTCACGGGGCACTCCAAGATCGTTTGGAAAAACTCCGCGTACTCCGCGCTCTCGGCAGTAAATCTTTTTGAATCTGCGTAAGTACTGCTACGTAATATGGGGTTTAATAAGTGATGATGAAATGGTGGCAAAAAGCTGTTTTCTATCAGATTTACCCGCGCAGCTTCGCTGACGGCAACGGTGACGGCATCGGCGATTTCGCGGGAATGAGCGAACGTCTGGATTATCTCCAAGAATTAGGCATCGACGCGGTATGGCTCTCTCCACACTATCCTTCGCCCTACGTGGATTGCGGTTATGACATCTCCAATTACACCGACGTCGCGCCGGAGTATGGCACGCTGGATGATTTCAAGCATTTTTTGGCAGGCGCGCATCAGCGCGGTATCAAAGTCATCCTCGACCTGGTGTTGAATCACACTTCGGAAGAACATCCCTGGTTTATTGAGTCGCGGTCGAGCCGCGACAATCCCAAGCGCGATTGGTACATCTGGCGCGATGGACGCGATGGCGGACCGCCCAACAATTGGCTAGCGGGGTTCGGCGGTCTGGCGTGGGAATACGACGCGGGCACGGAGCAATACTACTATCACTATTTTTTGAAAGAGCAACCTGACCTGAATTGGCGTAACCCCGCGGTCAAAGAGGCGATGTGGGACGTGGTACGGTTCTGGCTCGATATGGGCGTGGACGGTTTTCGCCTCGACGCGGTGGACACCATTTTCGAGCATCCCGACATGCCCGACCACACCGTTGAGATAGCTCATCCTGACCTATACAACGACCTGCGCGCCGCCGACAACGAAGATGAACTGGCGCGGCAGACCAAACAACGAGAAGAGGTGCTCAAATACCAGCGGCGACAGCCGGGCGTTCACAAGTTGATGCAAGAACTGCGCGCCCTCATCGACGCGGAGTACGATGACCGCGTGCTAGTGGGCGAATCGGATGACATATTATACTATGGAGATGGAAACAACGAACTACATCTGATTTTCAACTTCGAGTTATTGAAGAAAATGCGGCTGAATCCCGCGATAATTCGCGCCAATCAACGAGAACGATTAGCCGCGCTGCCGCCCGGAGCATGGCCTTGTAACACTTTGGGCAATCACGACGCCCCGCGCGTCTACAGCCGCTTCGGGGATGGAGCACATGACGCGGAGATAGCGCGGTTGTCGTTGGCGCTGATGCTCACCCTACGCGGCACCCCATTTTTATACAACGGTGAAGAAATTGGCATGACCGATTTGTTATTGGACGATGCCCGTCAACTTCGCGACACGTTGGCTATTCGCGCGTATCGCGCCAGCATAGAAAAGTTAGGAATATCACCAACGCAGGCACTCGCCCGCGCCGCGAAGCTCAGCCGCGATAAAACGCGCACGCCGATGCAGTGGGCTAATGCCCCCAACGCGGGCTTTAGTCCCGCGAGGGTGCAAACGTGGTTGCCGGTCAATCCGAATTATACCCGTGGAGTAAACGTCGCGGAGCAGCTTGACGACGCGAGTTCGCTGTTGAATTTCTATCGCGCTATGCTGCGAGTGCAGCGAGAAAATCCCGCGCTTATCGCGGGAGATTACGTCACATTGCACGAGGACGCGGCAGATTACCTCGCGTTTTTGCGTCGCGGCGAGACGCAGACTTGTTTGGTTATACTGAACTACTCAGGGTGTACTCACGAACTGCGATTTGAACTAGAGTTCGACGCGGCGCGGCGGCTGTTCTCGAACTGCCAACGCGTTGGGGAAAGTGATGATTTGGCGCGTTTGAAGTTGATGCCGTTCGAGGTTTATGTCGCGGAGTTGCAGAAGGAATAGAACGCGGATTTTCATGATTTAACTGATT
>CAZSIG010000758.1:0-2178 GCA_964606195.1 uncultured Anaerolineales bacterium | reverse complement strand
TTGAAGGGTATCGCCGTTTTGATCAATTTGCACCTGTTTATACTGCTACCCCGTGAATTCCGAAAGAGCCTAAAACGTGAAACGTAAAGATTATGTACAGAGTACCATACGATAAAACAGAAATCGAATTTGAACTGCTGCCCGGTATGAGCGGAACGGTGGTACGTTCGCGGGCGATGCCGTCGATCGCGAATGTGGTTGAAGCGGTTGACGCGGCTTTGGCGGCGCCGCTCAACTCCGCGCCGTTACGCGAGTTGGCGCGGGCGGGCGATAGGGTGTGTATCGTCTTCACCGACAGCACGCGTTACACTCCCGATAAACTTTTTGTTTCGGCAATACTACGCGAATTGCACGCGGCGGGAGTGCGCGAACAGGACATCACCCTATTATGCGGCATTGGAATGCACCGCCCCAGCACGCGCGCGGAGAAAATCGCTAAGCTCGGCGCGGAGGTCGTCGCGCGTTATCGCGTCATGGATAACGAGCCGCGCAATCCCACCGCGCTGGTCGATTTGGGCACGACGGAGAGCGGTGTGCCGCTGGCGGTGAATAAGATCGCGTACGAGGCGGATTTACTCATCGCGACGGGCGTCGTCGAGCCGCACCAATACGCGGGGTATTCGGGAGGACGCAAGACGGTTGCCGTCGGCGCGGCGGGCGAGGCGATGATCGCCTACACGCACGGGCCGCGTATGCTCGACCACGCCGGTACGCGATTAGGGCGAATTGAGGGCAATCCATTCCACGAGGCGATTACAGAGGCGGCGCGGCGAGCGGGATTGCATTTTATCCTCAACGCGGTACTGGACGATGAAAAATGCCCCGTTGCCATTCACGCGGGCGAACCGCGAGCGACTTTCGCGAAGTTAGTTGAGGTGGCGCGGCAATTATATACCGTGCCGATCTATAAGCGTTATGATGTGATAATCGGCGGCGTCGGATTCCCTAAAGATGTGAATCTCTACCAAGCCAGTCGCGCCGCGAGCTATCTGTACTTCGCGCCGACATCGATAGTGAAACCGGGCGGGCTATTCATCGTTCCGGCGAGATGTGCGGAGGGCGCGGGCGCGGGGGTAGGAGAGCAACGGTTTTATGAGGAGATGCGCGGCGCGGTGAATATGACCGCGCTGTTGGAACGGTTGCGGCGCACGGGGTATCCACCCGGCGCACAGCGGGCGTTTATCATGGCGAAGGTTATGGAACAACATGCGGTCATCATCGTCGGCGCGGAGTGTCCCGATATCGTGCGTGAAGTGAAGATGATACCTGCCGTGACGATGACGGAAGCTTTGAAGGGCGCGGTTGAGTTTATTGGCAGGGATGATTTGGATGTATTGATTGTGCCGCACGCGTTGCTCACCTTACCATTGTTGCAAAAGGCGAAGCGCAAAGTGCAGGAGGTGGAATGATGATTGGCGTAGTATTGGCTACTAGTGGAAAGTTGGGTTCGGGGATGCGCGATAGTGTGGAGTTGATTGTGGGAGAACGGTCATACTTTCGCGTCGTAGAATTGCAAGAGAGGGATACGCCCAGGAGTTTCAAACAGAAAATGGCGGAGGCTATTCTGCGCGCCGATTTGGGTAGCGGCGTGATAGTGCTGACTGATATGGCGGGCGGGACACCCGCGCAGTCAACGCTGCTCGATTTGCCGCATATAGAGTACCGCGTCGTGGCGGGGGTGAACTTGCCGATGCTCATCGAGGTAATGCTACGGCGCGACAGCTTGGCGCTGCCCGATTTGGTCGACGCGGCGATGCGCGCTGGTAAGAAGGGGATTACGACGTGGCGCGTGGGGGAGGGGTAGTACTGGTTAAATGGTGAATAATAGTTAAAACGATAACCACAAAGACCACAAAGGGCACTAAAGTAGTTTAGCTCTACGCGAATTCGTGGAGTAGGGCAGGTTTCTTACCTGCCGTTTTTGTCGCTGATAAAGCACGGCGGCTAAGAAAGCCGTCTTACGCGAGTATTTTAAGCCCCGCGCCCGTACTCATCACCATTTACCCCGTAGTTTTAGTTATGGTCGATTAGGACCGCGCCGTTTTTTATACGGCGGTGTGGGGTGAAGATGGTCGCGTGATGTATGTATAAACTTTCGCTCATGTGGGGTAGTGTATATCAGAGCGCGAGAATTTACAATGAGCGAGATGGCAGTTTTAGGGAGTTTTTTGGCAGTCG
>CAZSIG010000757.1:0-2179 GCA_964606195.1 uncultured Anaerolineales bacterium | reverse complement strand
TTATACCTACATATTGTGAAAGATGAGCCGAAAGGAGAGAACGAAGATGAGTGACAATAAACCTTATACAGTAAAAACTTATTTGTCGCTGGCGCTGGACCCGCTGCACGTGGGGACGGGCGGTTATCGACTGGGGCGCGTGGATATGAGCATCGTGCGCGAGTCGGGGACGAACGTGCCGAAGGTGCCGGGAACGTCGATCAGCGGGGCGTGCCGGGCATACGCGGCGATGCAGATTGACAGCAAGTACCCGCGCTGCGCGGGACAGGGGCAAGAGGATAAGAAGAAGGGTAAACAGGGCCATTGTGGACAAAATGATTGCCCCGTTTGCACCACCTTTGGGTATGCTAAGGGCGATAAGGGCGGCTTTCGCGGCTTGGCGGCGTTCGGGGATGCGCGAGTACTGTTCTTCCCAGTCAGTTCGCTGGTGGGGCCGGTGTGGGTGACTTGCCCCGCAGTGCTGGAGGAGGTTTTTGAGGTACGGGTGGATTTGCCGGACAAAGATGCGTTTCGCCTGATCGCTGATTTCGATGGTTTTCAAGATAACGCGGCGCGGGACAAGCGGCTGAATTTCGGTTGGCTGATGCTGGCAGAGGACGCGGCGGGCGATTTTACGTTGGATTGGGATAAGGGGGATAACATAAAGAAGCTGCCTGATGCCCTAAGACGGCGCGTGGTGCTGGTGTCCGATAAGCTGTTCGGGCAGATCGTGAACGACAATCTGGAAGTGCGCACGTCGGTGAGCATCGATCCGGAGACGGGCGCGGCGGAAGGGGGGATGCTGTTCACCTACGAGGCGCTGCCGCGGGGGACGGTACTGTGGTTCGAGGTAGTATACAGCAACAAGAAGTTTTTCCGCGTGAAAGGGAAAGAGCCTGAACACCCCCCTAAACCGGCGGTGGAACGAGGCTTGAAGCTGTTTGAGCATCTCGGCGTGGGCGGCATGGGCACGCGGGGGATGGGGCGGCTGCGGGTGCTGGGTTTGCCAACGAATGGATCAACGAATTAACGAATGGCGAATGGAGAGACGAATTATGAATGAGCCTAATTTGGACCGTTTGTGTGCAGAGTATGGGTATACTTTCTGTGATAAGGTATACGATAAGTTAGAGAAAGATAAGGGTAAGGCTGATAACCATCTGACCAAATCACTGGGCGTGTTGCAAGAGGATGGGGTGTACGCGTTTTTTCTGTACCAATTGGCTAAGGAGAGTAAGAAGGGAGAAGGTCGGGAATTGGTCAAGTGGGCGGCGGCGTTGCTAGTGCCCGCGCAAATCGCGCCTTTCTACGATGAATTGGGGAAGAAAAAGCTAGAGGATGCCGAAGTTGAGCTCATTGATCCTGAAGAGGTATTGGCTTTGGTCCGCCGCGCCGGGGATGGGTTGGCAGCCAATCTGGATAATTTGCTGCTGGCGAAGCGATTGTTGGAGCAAGCGTTGATTTATGCGCGGTATCACGCGAAGGCGTTGGGAGAGGAGAACGATTGATGGCGTGGCAGGTATATAGATTGGTATATCGGCTGTTATCGCCGCTGCACATCGGTTATCACACCGTTGGGAACATACAGCGGACGAGGCATTACGTGTTGGGGCGTAATATGTGGGGGGCGGTGACGGCGCGGCTGGCGCGGTTGAGAGCGGGTGATGGTGGACCTAAGTATGCAGAGATAGGCGAGGAGGTGGAGAAGCATCTGCGGTTCGGTTATTTTTATCCTACTACTGACCCCGGCAAGGTGGCATTGCCGCCCTACGATGATGCGTGGGAACACCGGTTTATCTCCGCGCTGGCATCTACGGCAATTGCGCATGATAGTTTAAGCGCGGCGGATGAGAGCTTGCACGAGGCAGAATTCATCGTGCCACGGATGGAGACAGATAACCGTAAAACCGTACCGGTCTATCTCGTCGGTTATTTGTGGGCGCAAGAGCCGGTGAAAATAGACGAGGAGAAAATCAGCACGAGCGATTTATGGGAGATGATTGGGCATTTGCAAATCGGCGGTGAACAGGGCTACGGCTGGGGGCGAGTACAATTACATAGTCACGAAAACGACAAGAGAAAGATGTTCGGCTACGATATTGATTTGACTACTGCCAAACCGCGCCTCACTATTCCCAAAAATAAGCCCCTCCCCGCGCACACGGAGGCGAACGGCGTATCGGCGCGCGGTGAGATCGAG
>CAZSIG010000756.1:0-2188 GCA_964606195.1 uncultured Anaerolineales bacterium | reverse complement strand
TTCATTAAAAGTCATATCCGCAGCGCGCTAAAGAATTACCCAGAAAACTCTGCGCTCTCCGCGCCCTCGGCGGTGAAATTATTCTGAACTTGCGTAAGTCCTATTTGGTTAATTTAATACGCATACTATTCAGCGCGGCAACTAATCCCGTTTGTAGATCGCACATCACGTTAATGCCGCGCCAATCAATTCCCAGATCTACAATCGTCTCCGCCACCGCGTCGGAGACGCCGGTCACAATCACGCGCGCCCCCTTCAATCGCGCCGCTTTAATTGTTTTGTCCAAATGCGCCGCGATATCGCTATCTATGACCGGCATACCGGTGATGTCTAATATTACCATTTCAGCGCGGTATTTGCCAATTCCTGTTAGTAGCGCCCGCATGATTTCGCGGGCGCGCATGGAATCGATGGTGCCGACTAAGGGCATCACAAGTATCTGATCCATAATCGGAATAATCGGAGAAGATAACTCGCGAATGACCTGTTGTTGGGATTCCAAGAGTTGTTGTTGCAGTCGCGCGCGTTCTGTCTCAGCCTGTTTTCGCTCAGTCACCTCGCGCTGGAGATGTTCATTGGTTTTCTCCAGTTCAAGTCGACGATCTTTCTGTACTAGATCTCTATGGCGCACAAATGCCACGAGCGTAACGGTGATAATGAGGATATACACTATGGGGGTCCAATACAAATCGAACCTTATTTGGGGAACGATCGTCACCAGCAACAGCATACTCCCCATGCTGACGATAGCTGTAGCAACCAAAACAGGCAGCGAAAATAGAATACCGCTCAGTAGTATGGGCAAGATCGCGTAGTAGTACCACCCCGACCCAGCCTCGTCTACAATGGGCATCGCGTGAATTATGATGAACAATAAGCCTACAGTCATCCCCGCGCTCAAGGTGTAGTAGCGAGTACGGCTCAGAACGTATATGCCCAATAGCACAACCGCGCCGATCAAGCCCATTATAGGATCTGGTTCTCGAAACAACGCGGCGGGATCAACCAATACCTCAATAACGGTCGATAATATGCCCACCAGACTCAATGCCAGCAAGAGTGCAGACAACAACCGCGCCTGTCGACGGCGCTCAGTTTCTCCGATAAAGTCTGAAGGAGCAATGAGGCTATTCAATGTTTGCTTCCATGAGAGCTTTATTAGATTATTTTCGGGTATCAAAACGCCCTCCTCGCTGACTTTAGCATTTTTACAACCATAAGAGGCACAAAGATGATTTTCATCAACTGTTACACGCGTTCATATCCACTCTAACTGCCCTAGTATTTTTTGTAGTTGACAGGGTACTAGTTCAGTTGAGTTTGATTTTCCCCCGGTCTTGCTCCTAGCCCTCGTCCGCGAGGGCAGAATAGTGCCGCATCTCGCCCCAACGCCCCCGCGGACGGGGGCTTAGAGCCGCTCACCGCGGTATCTTTCCCCCGGTCTTGCTCCTAGCCCTCGTCCGCGAGGGCAGAATAGTGCCGCATCTCGCCCCAACGCCCCCGCGGACGGGGGCTTAGAGCCGCTCACCGCGGTATCCAGTTTAACTGAACCAATGCCGTTGACAGGTATACAACGCGAACTACACCTAATATTACCACATTTAGCGCGATATTCGCTAATGATGATGATTTGGATAAATTTACGCCAATAAGCTGGGCAGAAAATAGGACGCGGATTTGCGCGGATTGACGCGAATGGGCCTGGTTCAGTTGAGTTGGATATAGATCACGAATAACCCAAATGGCCAAATTACGCGAATTTTCTTTCTTTTTTATTCGGGCTATTCGTAAATTCGCGACATTCGTGATTAAATCGCGAGGGATTTTTCAGAATCCAATTGAACAGAACCAGTGCCACGCGAATAAATAGCTGAAAATCCTGAAAATCCGCGTGAATCCGCGTCCTATATAATTCAGGGCTTTCTCAAAATCGCGCGGTGTGCATAATATGTCACCCTGAACCCCGTGCGGGGATAAACTACACGCCGGGTCTCGTTCTCCCGTTAATTTGGTTCATTCCACCCCACAGGTAACAATTATAGCGCAAACGAGATGCTTCACGGCGTTCAGCATGACATCTTGCGCCAGAGCTTACTAGAGTTTTGCCCGCGCGGTTTGTACTTTGAGAAAGCCCTACTATATAATTACGGCTCTACGCGGATTTGTGGGGTAGGGCAGGTTTCCATAC
>CAZSIG010000755.1:0-2197 GCA_964606195.1 uncultured Anaerolineales bacterium | reverse complement strand
CCTCCAGGGTAAACTCGTCGCGGAGCAGGCGGTGGACGTGCATGACGAAGTGCGGGGCTTTGATGGGAAACGGCACGGCGGCGAAGTGGAGTTTCTCATCCTTCGCCAGGCGCGCCTCTTCGGGGGTGATATGGTCATGCTTCACCATTAGGTCGAGCACGATGGCTTGGCGGGCGCGGGCGGCTTCAGGGTCAGTCAGCGGGTCGTAGAGCGCGGGGGCTTGCGGCAAGCCCGCGAGCAGGGCACATTCCGCCAGGTCGAGTTCGCGCACCGCCTTGCCGTAATATGCCTGCGCGGCAGCCTCTACGCCATACGCCAGATTGCCATAGTAGGTCTCGTTTAGGTATAGGGCGAGGATTTCGTCCTTCGTGTAACGCCGCGTCATCCGATACGCTAGAATAATCTCGCGGAGCTTGCGGGTGATGGTGCGCTGACTGCGTTCTTCAGGGGATAGTAACAAATTGCGCGCTAATTGCTGCGTGATGGTGGAACCGCCCGATAGCACTTCGCCGCCGCGTAGGTTGATGTAGATGGCGCGCACGACACCGCGTAGGTCCCATCCGGGGTTCGTGTAGAAAGAGGCATCTTCGGTGGCGATGGTTGCCTGCCGCAGGTACGCGGGGATTTCATCGAGCGGCACGGGGGAGTGTTTGCCGATGCGCGGGTCCATAATCTCGTAGAGCAGCGCGCCGTGCCGGGCGTAGATTTTGGTGCTGGGCGCGGCGGCGCGCTCGTACAGCGCGGCGGGGTCGGGGAGGTCGACGAAGAGCCAGCGGTAGATTAGGAGCGCGGTGAGGGGGAGAAGGAGGAGTGAAGCGTAAAACGTGAAACGTAAAACGTGAGGCGTGAGGCGCGTAGGTTTTGGGAGATGATTAAATGGCATGAGGGGGATTATAGCATATCCGCGTAGCAAAAGGAAAGCGCGGGGATAACGACGAGACCCGAAGGGTTTCGGAAACCCTTCGGGTCTGTGTGCTCAAGCGCGGAGACAATCTCGCGCCTTCGGCACATTGTGTCGCTTGCATATACACAGCATCTCATCATCAGTTAGAGTTAAGTCCAAAAGCTCTAGTGCCAAGTTTGTCCTTAAATAGTTTTTCGTACGCGATGACTTCGTTTTTAGTAAGCGTTTTCGGCAAGGTATGCAAAATGCTGAAGCGAAAGTTTCGCCCATACCCCTCGCGGGATTGAATCAGTTTTTTAAGTTCCGCGTTGCCGCCATGCGCGGTTTTAGCGTATGTTGTCCAGCGTCCTAATATACCATTTTTCCCATAGGCTGAGCCAACATATTGTTTTCCTGTTTCTTTGTCAACGATTAGATAAATTCCCGCGACCGCGGAGAGCATTTGGTGCCATTCCTTGTTTGCCGAACGATTATTTATAATCTTGATGAGTTCGTCAAAAGTGATAATTAAGTCCAGATAACCGGGAAAACTTTTAACATAACCCACTGGCAGTATTTCAATAACTTCTTTTTCGCGTAACCACTGATGCCATGAACGCGTCGATTTGCCCCATTCTATAATCACCCTATTTTCGAAGTCTTCAAATCCCGGTACAATCTCTAGGTCGTAGTGGAATGTCCCTTCACTGTAATCTTCCGCGTACTGTGGATAGATAAAATTAGGCGGTGAGGGTACTTCATTCGCGGGACGGCTACCGTTTACACGATAGACACCAATGAATTTGGCACGGGTTCTATCCAAACCGATAAAAGATACGACGTAAATACATTTATGAAACCTTGGTTTTGTTTGATAAGATTGATAAATCTCGAATTGCCCATTGGAATACAATTCATTCACATCATATCGCGGGTCTTGATGCCGAACAAGTTTTATCTTTGCTTTCGTGTCAAGTCCTCTTAACTCAAGAAGTTCTATGATACCTAGCATAATCTACCTCCATCTGCTATTCTAATTCATGTGATTAACCGCGCCAATCCACCAAAATCGCCACGAGGATACGCATCAAGCTGTCCAGGTCAGCGGATTTATCGCATTTCGTGAAAATCAGAACGCGGTAGATATTACGTCCTAGCTCTCGCGCTCGTACCGCGTCCAGGCATACCCTATCAACGACGCTAAACCGCTACCTAACAGCAGCAGGGTGCTCGCCTCAGGTACTTCGGATGGTTCTGGTGTAGCTGTAGGCGCGGTGGTGATAATAGGTGGGGGGGTAGCAGTAGGCGCGGTGG
>CAZSIG010000754.1:0-2199 GCA_964606195.1 uncultured Anaerolineales bacterium | reverse complement strand
AAATGGGCGGAAACCAAACTGCAAAAGACCCTGGCGCGGTTCCCCGAACGGCGCGAGAATTTCGAGACGCCCTCCGGCATCCCTGTCGAGCGCGTCTACACACCCGCCGATGTGGAGCTAGACTATCTGCGCGATCTCGGCTTCCCCGGCGATTACCCCTTCACGCGCGGCGTGCAGCCGACGATGTATCGCGGGCGTTTCTGGACGATGCGCCAATACGCGGGCTTCGCCACCGCGGAGGAGTCCAATCAACGATACAAATATTTGTTGGAACAGGGGCAAACCGGGCTATCGATCGCGTTTGATCTACCGACACAGATCGGCTACGACGCGGACAATCCCCTCGCGGAGGGGGAAGTGGGACGCGTCGGCGTCTCCATCAGTTCGCTGGAGCAGATGGAAACGCTCTTCGACGGCATTCCACTCGATAAAGTCTCCACCTCGATGACCATCAATGCCCCCGCGGCGGTGCTGCTGGCGATGTACATCGCGGTAGCGAAGAAGCAAGGCGTCGCGCCGGAAAAGCTGCGCGGGACGATTCAGAATGACATACTCAAAGAATACGTCGCGCGCGGTACCTACATCTTCCCGCCCAAGCCCTCCATGCGTCTCATCACCGACATCTTCGCCTATTGCAAAGATCATCTGCCTAAATGGAACACCATCTCCATCAGCGGCTATCACATTCGCGAGGCGGGCGCGACCGCGGTACAAGAGGTCGCCTTCACCCTCGCCGATGCTATCGCCTACGTCGAGGGAGCGCTCGCCGCGGGGCTGGACGTGGATGACTTCGCGGCGCAATTGTCGTTCTTCTTCAACGCGCACAACGACTTCTTCGAGGAGGTCGCGAAGTTTCGCGCTGCGCGGCGACTGTGGGCGCGCATCATGCGCGAGCGATTCGGCGCGCGTAATTGGAAATCGTGGCGGCTACGCTTCCATACCCAAACCGCGGGTTCGACACTCACCGCGCAGCAGCCGGATAACAACGTCGTGCGCGTCACGTTGCAGGCATTGGCGGCGGTGTTGGGCGGCACCCAGAGTTTGCATACTAATTCGCGTGATGAGGCGTTGTCGCTGCCCACAGAGGCATCGGTGCAGATCGCGCTGCGCACACAGCAGATCATCGCTCACGAGAGCGGCGCGGCGGATACGATTGACCCGCTCGCGGGGAGTTATTACATCGAGAAATTGACGCAAGAAATCGAGAAGCGCGCCGCGGAGTACATCAAGAAGATCGACGAATTGGGCGGCGCGGCGCGGGCGATTGAGATGGGCTATATTCAGAAGGAGATTCAAAACAGCGCGTACCGCTATCAGCGAGAAGTGGAAAAAGATGACCGCGTCGTGGTCGGCGTGAACAAATTCATGGCGGCAGAAGAGCCAACTTTGCCCTCGTTGGAGATAGATTTGAGCGTCGGCGAGCAGCAGGCGGCGCGGCTGCAAAGACTGCGCGCGGAGCGTGATAATGACCGCGTTAAGGACGCCTTGCAAAAGTTGGATGTGGGGGCGCGCGGCGACGCGAACCTGATGCCGCTGATCCTCGACGCGGTAGAGGCATACGCGACGCTGGGCGAGATTTGCGACGTGCTGCGCGGGGTCTTTGGGGAGTATCGGGCGGTCAGCGCGTTTTAGAGAGTGATGCGTGAAACGTGAAACGTGAGGCGTAATACGCGAAGTAGATCGCATAACTCACTTACTTTTATCACGCTTTACGTTTCACGTCTTCACGTTTCACTTGTCAGGGAGGTTTTCATGGGGGAGATATATCCGCCACGACCGGTTAAATTGATTATCGCGATTATCTCGCGCGGTGAGGAGCCGATTCGCGCCGCGTTACCATTGGTGAAAGAGCGCTGGGGTGAGATCGACTTTACCGGCGCGGTGCTGCCGTTCGATGTCACCGATTACTACAACGCGGAGATGGGCGAGGGGCTGATTCGGCAGTTCATCAGCTTTGAGCAGTTAATAGATCCGGGCGAGTTGGCAAGCATCAAGCGCGAGACCAATAATCTGGAACAGCGCTTCGCGGTGCATGGCAACCGCGTCATCAACCTCGACGCGGGCTACGTCGCGCTGGACAAGATGGTGCTGGCGACGACGAAGAATCGCGCCCACCGCATCTATATCGGGCAAGGCATCTACGCGGAGGTGACGCTGTTGTATCATCGCGGGAGCTACGAGGCGTGGAAGTTCACTTAT
>CAZSIG010000753.1:0-2206 GCA_964606195.1 uncultured Anaerolineales bacterium | reverse complement strand
CGCGGCTGAACGAGCTAAATCAAGCACAGGGAGACAAGGCGGAGGCGGAGCGGGAAATCTCGGAGGCGCGGCACGAGTTGGAAATTGAGCAGCAGAAGATTCGCGAGCGGATGAAGGGTTTGGAAGTGCAGGCGGAACAGGCGGAGGAATGGGAACGCGAGTTGAAATTCGCACAGTTGGAACTGACGCGGTTGAATGGGAGGGCGGCGGCGCGCGAGGCGAACTTGCGTGAGGAGCAGGAGCTGGCGACGGAGCGCGCTACCTTACAGGCGGAAAACGCGCAGTTGCAGCGCGCGATGACGGAAATCAAGGAGAAGATGGGGCAGTTGGAGGACGCGGGCGCGAAGTGTCCCTTGTGTACTCAGGATTTAACGGAGGAACACCGCGTAGAATTGCTGGCGGATTATCAGGAACAGGGTGAGACGCGCGGCGATAAATTCAGGGAGAATAAGAAGCGGCTCGAAAACATCGAGACGAAGATTGCCGAACTGCGAGAGGAACGCGGCGAACTAGACAAAGAACTGTTAAAACGCGACGGCGTGCAGCGCAAGGTCGCGGCGCTGGAGCAGTCGCTGGAGGGGGCGCGTGAAGCGGCGGAGCGAATGGTCGCGGAGACCGCGCAGTTAGCGGAGCTAGACGCGCGTGTGACGCGTGAGGATTACGCGGCGGATGCGCGCGCGAAGTTGGCTGAGATTCAGAAGCGCATAACCGAACTGCAAAAGGACGAAATATCCCCGCAGATTGAGAAATTAGATGAGCGTATCGCGACGTTGCGCGAGGAGCGCGGCGCGTTGGAAGCGGAACTGCGCGGGCGCGACGAGGTACAACAACAGGTCGCGACGGTGAAGCAATCGCTGGAAGCGGCGCGGGCGGCGGCGGCGCAGATAAATGACGCGCGCGCCGCGTTGCAGACGGTAGATGATAAATTGGCGCGTGAGGAGTACGCGCGTGAGGCGCGCCGCGCTCTGGATGCTGTACTTGCGACCATCGCCGATTTGGGATATGACGAACAGGAACACGCGGCAGTACGGCAAAAACTGGCCGAATATGAGCCTTTTGATAAGCGAAAAGTGGAACTGGACAACGCTGCCGCGCAGATTGACCAAGAGCGAGAGGGCGCGAAATCGGCGGAGCGAACGGCGACGCGGTGGCAGGAGACGTTAGATTCTGACGAGCAGCAACTCGCCGCGCTGCGGGAGGAGTTGATGCGCCAAGATGAGGTAGCGCGGTCGCTGCGAGAGCAGAATAGCAAAGTGGCGGAACTGCAAAGCGCGGTGAAGTACACACAGGAATTACTGATTGCCGAGCGGCAGTGGTTGGCGGCGGCGAAACAACTGGAGTTGGAGCGCGAGCGGCGCGAGAAGGAGCGCGTGCAAGCCGCCGAGGAACGGGCGATTTACGAGGAGTTGCGCACCGCGTTCGGCAAGAAAGGGCTGCAGGCGATGGTCATTGAGAGCGTGCTGCCCGAAATCGAGGAGCGCGCCAATGAGCTGCTGGGGCGCATGACCGACAACCGTATGCACGTGCGCTTCGTGATGCAGCGCGAGACGAAGAAGAAGACGGTACAGGAGACGCTAGACATCAAAATCGCGGACGAGTGGGGGACGCGGAGCTACGAGATGTATTCCGGCGGCGAGGCGTTTCGGGTGAACTTCGCCATTCGCATCGCGCTATCGCAGTTGTTGGCACACCGCGCCGGGGCAAACTTGCAGACATTGGTCATTGATGAGGGTTTCGGCACGCAGGACGCGACTGGTAGGATGCGCGTGGTGGAGGCGATTAACTCCATTCGCGACGATTTCGAGGTGATTTTGGTGATTACGCATATCGAGGAGTTGAAGGATATGTTTCCGGCGCGCATCGAGGTGGTGAAAACGGGGGATGGTTCGGAGATTCGGGTGGTGTGAAGAAATAGAACGCGGATTTCCCTGATTTTCCTGATTAACGCGGATTTTTCTCCCCGCGAGCTTGCAAGCTCGCGGGGAGCTTGTTTGTAATACGTAGGGCGGCTTTCCATAGCCGCCGTTCTTGCTCATCGGCACAAACGGCAGGTAAGAAACCTGCCCTACCCCCCAGGGCTTTCTCAAAGTCCAATTCGCGTGGTCAAAATCTCTAACAGGCTCTTCTCAATGTGTCATGCTGAGCGTAGCGAAGCATCTCGTTTGCGCGATAATTATTACTTGTTGATTAACGGGCATCAAATTAA
>CAZSIG010000752.1:0-2207 GCA_964606195.1 uncultured Anaerolineales bacterium | reverse complement strand
TTTTATTGGTCTTGATCCCTCGCGCGCCTCGCGCCTGAAGGGGAACTGCGCCCCCCATTATTTCTCGATTCTGGACGAAAAGTATCCGGCGTTATGCAAGGCGGTGATGTCCTCTCATCTCGCTAATGCCCCCCGAAAATCGGCGGTTGTCATCTCCCCCCCTTTCGCGTATAATTTCCCCACATCCACTAAGTTACCCTAAACTACCAAAGGAGTATAGTCCCATGACCCTATCCCAAGACCACGCCCGCGCCGCGATACGCGAGATCATTGACAAATATAATCAGATGGAGCCGTCGGAACGGGAGCAGGCGACCGAGGCGAACGTCGTCCACCAATTCATCGTCCCCCTCTTCGCCGCGCTTGGCTGGCCGGTCGACGATCCGGCGCGGTACAAGTACGAACTGACCACCCAAGCGGGCAGACCCGATATGACGCTGATCCCCGCCCAGGGGGGCACGATCTTCGTCGAAGCCAAACGCTTCGGCCTGGTGAAACCGCTGGCGCAGGCGCGCGATACGGTCGCGGGCACCATCACCCCCGGACAGATGGCGCTGCCCGGCATGGCGACCGACCGCACCGCCGAAGAACAGCAGGCGATCAACTACGCCTTCGAGAACGGCGGCACCTGGGCCATCTTGACCAACTTCGAGCGGCTGCGGCTGTTCAATGCGCGGCGCGACTGGCTGGTGCTCTCCTTCGAGCGCCCCAGCGCGTATCTCGACGAGTTCGAGTTCCTGTGGCAACTCTCTTATGACAACGTGTGCGGCGGCGGGCTGGCGGATCTGAGCAACCAGCGCTATCGCGGGGACGTGGACACCGATTACCTGAGCTTCATCAACGAGTGGCGCGAGAAGTTGGCGCAAGACCTCCTCGCCCACCGCGCCGCTAATCCGTGGGCGTTCTTGCCTGAGGGCACTGTGAATCTCGCCGCGCTGCGGGCGGTGGTACAGCGAGTACTCGACCGCCTGGTGGTGGTGCGCTTCGCCGAGGATCACCTGATTATCCCCGCGGGGACGCTGTACGGCATGTACGAGCAGAACCGCCACAATCCCTATTCCTTCACCATGACGCAGTTTTTCCAGCAGTTGTACCGCCGCTTCGACGAGAAGCACAACTCCGCGCTCTTCGCCCGCGATCTGGCGGACGAGGCGGTCTTCAGCGACGACCGCCTGGGCGAGTTGGTGTGCAAGCTGTACGAGGCGCGGTACCGGGCGCTGTCCGCCGACATCATGGGCAACACCTACGAGCAATATCTGGGCAAAACCTTGGCGCGGCGCAATGGAGGCATCGTCACGGTCGATAATCTGGAGACGCGCAAGAAGCAGGGGAGCTACTACACGCCGCAGGTCATCGTGCGCTATCTGGTGGATCACGCCCTGGGGCGGTATCTCTACGGGACGGCGAACGGGCAGCCGGACGGCGCGCCCGTAGCGGGCGAGACGCGTAAGCGCGCCGCGGACATCGCCGAACTGCGGGTGCTCGATCCGGCGTGCGGCAGCGGCTCGTTTCTCATCTACGCCTATCAGGTCTTGGCGGAGTTCTATCGCGGGGAGATGCGCCGCCTGGAGGCGGAGCGCGACCGGCGGCTGCAGGAGCTGCAAACCGATGAGACGCTAACGCCGTTCGATCTACGCGTCGAATTGGCGCCCTGGACGGCGCGCCTCGAGGCGTTGATGAATTATCCCCACCTGATTTTGGAGCGGCACCTGTACGGCGTCGACCTCGACCCGCAGGCGGCGGAGATCGCGACGGTGAACCTGATCATGCAGGCGATGGCGGATCAGCGGCGCAATCACCAGCGGCTGCCGCTGATTCTGAACCAGAACATCAAGGTGGGGAACTCGCTCATCGGCGCGGGGGCGACAGATGAACGGTATGCGGCGCACGCGGCGGAGTTGGCGGAGCTGCGCGCCCTGCGGGTACGCCTGGCGACGGAACATAACGGCGCCGATCACGCGGCGTTACTGGCGCGTCTTCAGGAATTGACGGCGCAGGTCAACGCGGCATTGGACGCGGACCTGGCGGAGTATTTCGCGGACGTAGCGGCGCACCAGCCGTTCAATTGGGCGGTGGAGTTTCCAGAGGTGTTCGTGGACGAGGCGGGGGCGCAGCGCGGCGCGGCGGCGGGGTTCGCGGTGGTCATCGGCAATCCGCCGTGGGAGATCGTCAAGCCGGACTTGCGCGAGTTTTACGCCCAGTTTGAC
>CAZSIG010000751.1:0-2208 GCA_964606195.1 uncultured Anaerolineales bacterium | reverse complement strand
TGTAACTGATAAGTTTATTACTTTCTTCACGCATCACGTTTTACGCATCACGTTTCACGCCTCACGCCTCACAATCCCCAAATCAGCGGCACGAGGATCACCGCGACTATATAAACTAACGCGGTCAATAACGAACCGACCTTGACGAAATCTATGAAGCGATATTTGCCGGGACCGTAAACCATCAGACAGGCAGGCTCCAGCGGCGTCAGAAACGAACAGCTCGCGGCGGTCGCAATCATCACCGCGAAGGTGCGCGGGTTCAAATCCAACTGCAACGCGGTCTGAAGCGCGATGGGCACCACGATCGCCGCCGCAGCTTGGTTCGACAGCGGCTGCGTCAGTAACATCGTCAGCGCGAAGAACGAAGTCAATAGCCAACGCGGATGAGCGTAATTCGTGAGGGCGGCGATTTGCATCGCGATGTACCGCGCCGCGCCGGTGTAATCGAGCGCGCTGCCGACCGCCAGCATACAGCCGATGAGAATCAACGCCTTCCAATTGACCTCGCGGTAAGCCTCGTCGGGCGAGATACAGCGCGTGACAAAAGCGGCTAACGTGCCCAGCAAAACCGCGACCGGCAACGAGAGGAGGTTCAATGCCGCGAGTACCAACACGCTCATAAAGATGGCAATCGCTATCGGGGCGCGGCGCAGGTTGGGGTGTTCGTAATTGACCGTGCTAATGACGCGAAAGGTATTATCCTCATCTAACGCCGCGATACGGGCGCGCCGGCCCTGAACGAGCAGTTGGTCGCCGGTTCGCAGCACAATCTGGCTAATCTTGCGTAGAATGGTTCGCCCGTGACGATTGATACCCAGAACTTGCAATCCGTAGCGCTGCCGAAACCCCAGCGCGGTTAACGTTTGCCCAATGAGCGGCGACGGCGGCAAAAGGATGACTTCGGCTAATTTCGTATCCTCCGCCTGAAGTTTAGGGTCGGAAAGTTTCACATCAGCTTTGATGGCAATGCCCACCATGTCCTTGACCTTGAGAATGCGGTCGCGCTGCCCCTCGACCAGCAGCACATCCCCCTCTTCGAGTAGAAAATCGGAGCGCAGGGCGCGGTAGCGGTGGTCATCGCGCACGACGCGTAATACGGTGAGATCAAGATCGTGCCCCAAGCCGGACTCAACCAGCGTCTTCCCTATCAGCGGGGAGCCAGCTTGAATCAGTACCTCCGCCAGATATGGGCGAATGCCAAACTCTTCGGTGGCTTCTTCGGCATCACCGCGCGCGGGAATCAGGCGCGGTCCCACCACGAGCATGTAGAGCAAGCCGACCGCCGCGATGGGTAATCCCACCAATGTTAGCTCGAACATTCCCAACGGCGGCAATCCCTGCTGCGTCATCAAGCCGCTGATAACGATGTTGGTGGAAGACCCCACCAGCGTTACCGAACTCGCCAAAATCGCGGAGAACGCCAACGGCATCAGCAGTTTTGAGGCGTTGAGCTTCACGCGGCGGGAGAGGTTCATGGTGACGGGCACGAAGAACGCGGTGGCGGCGGTGTTGCTCATAAACGCGCTCAAGGTCATCGCAGCGAGCATAATCACCACGAGCAAGCGGTTGGGACTGTCGCCGGTGAGCCGCAGAATACCGCGCCCCACCATATCCACGACGCCAGTACGCGATAGCGCCGCGGTGAGGACGAGCAAGCCGAAAATCATCACCACCGTATCGCTGCCGAAGCCGGCGAATGCGTGTTCGAGCGGCAGTAATCCGGTGAGGATGAGCACGAGCAAGATGCCCAGCGCGATTACGTCGGCGGGCAGACGCTCTAGCGAGAAGAGCACCACCGCGACGCCGATGATAAAGAGTAAAAGGGCGATTTGGATGGTCATAAGGCTGGTTTTTAGCTCCCCGCGAGCTTCAAGCTCGCGGGGAGCTAGAAACTATTAACTACCTAACACTTTTGAAAAATGGAACGCAGATTTTCCTGATTTAACTGATTTACGCTGATTTTTCTTAGGTCACGCGGATTTGTGGGGATAAAAGGACACTAAGACAATTTTTAGCTTCGAATGAGTGCATTTGACCGCGTATAAGTACTATTAACAGAAAAATACTTGGTGCTCTTCGTGCTCTTAGTGGTTAAATTTAGGAATAGGGCGATGCGGTGGGCTTAACCGCCCCCGAGACGGGGGCTTGGAGCAAGCGTAATTTGTTTCGCGTCTCTGTGCTTATTTCCATATCCTCACCTCTTAA
>CAZSIG010000750.1:0-2210 GCA_964606195.1 uncultured Anaerolineales bacterium | reverse complement strand
CTGCGCTCCCCGCGTCTCTGCGGTGAATATTTAGCACGTAATTGCGTAAGTCCTGTCCCATTTAACTTGATGAATCACATCGCGTGGAGTTAGCCATTCCAAAGATTCAAAAATAATAACGTCAAGATGAAACCCATGATTGACCCCACGATAACCTGCAGAGGAGTATGTCCCATAAGCACGCGCACCTTTTCATCGCTGAGCTCGTGCCCTTGAAAAATCTCATCTATGATCTGATTGATGATACGCGCCTGGTCACCCACATCGCGGCGGACGCCCAACGCGTCGTAGATGACGATGCCGGCGAAGGCTAACGATATCGCGAAAAAGGTTGAGTCTAATCCTTCTACCATGCCGACGCCTGTGACCAGCCCGATCGCGAGCGCGGAGTGTGAACTGGGCATTCCCCCCGCGGTGTTCAAATAGCTCCAATCTAGTCGACGAGTTACCGCGAAATGGATGAGTACTTTCGATAACTGCGTGATAATCCACGCCAAAAAAACCGCCATCGCGATATGGTTGCCAAAAAATTGGTGTAATGCTGTCATTTTTGTCCTGCTATGTGGTTATTGGTTTATCGTGAGTTGGGTGACGCGTAACTCAGCTTCGTCGAGCTTCTGCGAACAATGCTCCGCGAGTTTCATCCCCTCTTCAAATAACGCGATGGTTGTTTCCAGATCTAATTGCCCCGCCTCTAATTTTTGGGTAATCTCTTCCAATCTCTGAAAAGCTTGTTCGATTGTTAAATCTTGTTTGTCCATAATTTTGTAGCTAAAAATGCTGATAACTGTCAGCGGATTGAACTGATTAAACCGCGCCCATTTGAATTCATACGCGATCATGAGAGAGTAGAAATTTGCTCTATCCGTTCAATCCATTGATCTTTTTACTTCTTGACCTCTGCCGTGAATTCCCCATCGCTAACGCGAATGTTTAGTATATCGCCCGGCGCGGGTTGCTTTACAGAGGTTATAAGCTCTAGCGATGAGACGCGCGAGACTAGCGCGTACCCGCGTTGCAATGTGTGAAGCGGGCTAAGGGTATGCAAATGCTGCTCCAGCGCGGTCAGACGGGCGCGGTGCATTTCCCAGCGATGTTGTGTAAATGTAATGAAGAACCGCGTGAATTCGTCCAGTCTCTGGCGCCGTTGGTCGATCCAGCTTTGCGGAGATAGCCGCCGTAGAGTTAGCCCGTATTGATTCAATTGTTGTCGGTATTGCTTTTGCCGCTGGACGACAATATTTCGCAGATGGTGTTGGTGTGCCGCGATGGTGGAGAATAGTTCTTGAATATCGGGCACGGCGGCGGCAGCGGCGGCAGAGGGGGTAGGGGTGCGCATATCCACCACGAAGTCCGCGATAGTAAAATCGGTCTCGTGCCCCACGCCGGAGACGACCGGATACCGCGCCGCGGCGATCACGCGCGCCACGCGCTCGTCGTTGAAGCACCACAGATCCTCCAGTGAACCACCGCCGCGCGCGACGATGATTAAATCTAGGTTATCTAATTCGTTCAGCGCGTTGATCGCGGCGACAATCTGCGGGGGGGCATTGTCACCTTGCACGAGCGTTGGCGCGATAATGACCTCCACCGCTGGGTAGCGTTCATTTAGGACGCGCAGGATGTCTTGGAGGGCTGCTCCTTTGGATGAAGTAACTACGCCGATGGTACGAGGAAATAGCGGTATAGGGCGTTTTCGCGCCTCGTCGAATAATCCTTCGGCGCGCAGTTTCTCCTTCAATGCCTCGAATTCGAGATGGCGCAAACCAACTCCCGCGGTGCGAATGCTGTCTACATATAATTGATAATCTCCACGCGGGGCGTAGACCGAAACTTTCCCGTGCGCGATAATCTCATCACCATGTTCGGGTAAATATTTTTGCCGTGCCGCCTGTGATCGCCACATCACACAGCGGATCTGCGCCTCTTCGTCCTTCAGCGTGAAGTATATGTGTCCCGACCGCGCCGCCGTCCAGTTGGAGATTTCTCCCTGTACCCAGATGTTTTGTAATGTAGAATCTCGTTCCAGTAAGGTCTTTAGATGCGCGGTCGCCTCGCCGATGGTGTAGATACGCGGCGTACGCGATGGTTCGTTAGTTTCGGACTCGAAGGAGAAAAATAGTTGATTCACCAGATTGTTGTTATTGGTAATTCTAATAGGACTTACGCAAAACCGCACTATAATTCACCGCAGAGGGCGCCGAGGACGC
>CAZSIG010000749.1:0-2211 GCA_964606195.1 uncultured Anaerolineales bacterium | reverse complement strand
AACTATATATTGCGCGTGTAAAGTGGGTGTTTCCACTGTTTTTGTCCTCATATTTGGTTTAACTTCCTTTGCTTGTACTAATTCGTAAGGCGCGAGCGGTGAAACCAAGTATCGCGGCTGTAAGCCTTACGTTCTCTTTAATTATACGGCAAAGTGAGAGTGTAAGCAAAATATCTAGGGTTAGGGCTTTCTCAAAGTCATCAAACCTCCCGCAGGTTGGGACACCAGCGCCTTGCTCCAGCACGATTACGGCTGTAGAACCATATATTTGGTCCGGAAAATCAAACCTGCGGGAGGTTTTGGTTGCGCGGTTGGTACTTTGAGAAAGCCCTGATCTAGGGTGCAATCCCATTGCGCCATCCCATATATCGCGCCGCGTAACGGCGTTATGAGGATAACGCCCCGTCGTATCGCGGCTTTTTGAACCTACGTCAAAAACGTGATATTATTATAGCATTATGACCGTACCCCTCTTAACCACTAAAATCTACATCCCGCGCCCGCGCCCAAATCTCGTCCCGCGCCCGCGCTTGACCGCCAGGTTACGCGAAGGTTTAGCGCGCCCGCTCACGCTCATCTCCGCGCAAGCGGGGTTCGGCAAGACTACGCTCATCGGCACGTGGCGCGCCGCGCCGGCGGGACGCGATTATCCGCTGGCGTGGCTCTCGATTGACAAAGATGACAACGACCCGGCGCGGTTTTTCACCTACTTCGTCGTCGCGCTGGAGACTATTAAGGAAAACGTCGGCGCGGACGCGCTCGCCATGTTACAATCGCCACAATCACCGCCCCTCAAGGCGATTTTGACCCCGCTGCTGAATAGCCTCGCCGCGCTGGATGCCGATTTCGCGCTGGTGCTGGACGACTATCACCTCATCGAACGGCGCGAGATTCACGACGCGCTCGCGTTCTTCATCGACCATATGCCGCCGCAGATGCACCTGATTATCACCACGCGCGCCGATCCGCCGCTGCCGCTGCCGCGCCTGCGCGCCCGCAGCCAGATGACCGAGATTCGCACCGCCGACCTACGCTTCACCTCCACAGAAGCCGCCGCGTTTCTCAATCAGGTGATGGGGTTGCAACTATCGCCTGCCGACATCGCGACGCTGGAGACGCGGACGGAGGGGTGGATTGCGGGGTTGCAGTTCGCCGCGCTCTCGATGCGCGGCAAAGAGAATATGGCGAACTTCATCGCGGCGTTCAGCGGCAGCCATCGGCACGTTATTGATTATCTGTCGGAAGAGGTAATCGCGCAGCAACCCGCCGAAATTCACGATTTCCTGAGCCAGACCGCCATTCTCAACCGCCTGACCGCGCCACTATGCGCCGCGGTGACCGGCAGGAGCGACAGCCAACTCATCTTGAAACAATTGGAACATGATAACCTCTTTGTAATTCCGCTTGATGAAGAGCGCGAGTGGTATCGCTATCATCGCCTCTTCGCCGACGCCCTGCTCAATCATCTGCATCAGATGCACCGCGAGCAGGTGCCCGAACTGCACCGCCGCGCGGCGGAATGGTATCAACGTAACGGGTACATCACTCAAGCGGTGAAACACGCGCTGAACGCGCAGGATTTCGAATGGGCGGCGGAATTGATTGAGCAGGTCGCGGAGGCGGTCTTGATGCGCAGTGAGGTCGCGACCTTCTTGAGGTGGGTCAACGCGCTGCCCGAAGCGGTGCTGCGGTCGCGCCCGGTGCTCTGCATTTATCGGGCGTGGATGCAAATCTTAGATGGGCATCCGCTGGATAAGGTTCAGGCGTGGCTGCAAGAGGTCGCGGCGGAACATCCCCCCACCGCTGTATCGGGCGAGATGATGGTGTTCGATGCCTTGATTGCGGTATATCAAGGAGACGCGCCGCGCAGTGCGGAGCTGGGGCGCCGGGCGCTCGAACTGCTGCCCGAAACGAATCTCTTTCTGCGCAGTCTCGTAGTCGGATTTCTCGGACTTAACTCTCTGCACAGCGGGGATGTGGAGACCGCGCGCCGCGCCCTAGAGGAGGCGGTCAGAATCGGGCAGGAGGTCGGCAACCAGATGATCGCGGTGCTGGCGCTCTGTCATCTGGCGGAACTCGCCTCGATACAAGGGCAACTGCGCGCCGCGCAGGCTTACTATGAGCGCGCGCTAGGTATAGCCACCGACGAACAGGGACAACCGCGCCCTATTGCCGGCATCCCCCTGATGGGCTTGGGAGAATTGGCGCGGG
>CAZSIG010000748.1:0-2217 GCA_964606195.1 uncultured Anaerolineales bacterium | reverse complement strand
TCATTTAGGTGACTAATAATCTACACATTATACGCAGTCGACGCGGTATCTCCCCCATGCCCCGTCCAATTCGTATGGAAGTACTCCCCGCGCGGTTTATCCACGCGCTCGTAGGTATGAGCGCCGAAATAATCGCGCTGTGCTTGCAGCATGTTCGCGGGCAGACGCGCCGTGCGGTAGCTGTCGTAGTATGCCAGCGCACTGCTGAACGCGGGCACCGGAATACCCAACAGCGCCGCGGCCGCCACCACCTTGCGCCACGACGCCTGACACTCGTCAATCGCGGTCTTGAAGTATGAATCAAGTAGCAAGTTCGCCAAATCGGGCTGCTTATCGAACGCCTCTTTAATTCGTTCCAAGAACTGGGCGCGAATGATACACCCCTCGCGCCACAGTAGCGCGATGCCGCCGTAATTCAAATCCCAGTCATACTCCGCCGCCGCCAACCTGAGCAACTGAAAACCCTGCGCATAGGAGCAGATTTTACTGGCGTAGAGGGCGCGGCGAATATCCTCAATAAACTCTGCACGGGCGCTGATAGAAATCGGATTTTTTCCGAAAAATCCGATTTCTTCCGTTACTCCCTCAAGTATCACGCTCGCCGCGACGCGCTCTTCCTTGATTGCCGATATACACCGCGCGAACACCGCCTCCGCAATCGTCGGCGCGGACGCGCCCAAATCTAGCGCGCTCTGGCTCGTCCACTTGCCCGTGCCCTTTTGCCCCGCGGTATCGAGAATCACCTCAATCAGCGGGTTACCGGTCTCATCGTCCACCTTCGCCAGAATATCTCGCGTAATCTCGATGAGATAGCTGTTCAACTCCCCCTCGTTCCATGCCGCGAATACCTCGTGCATCTCCGGCGGCGTCATGCCAAGCGCGGTTTTCATCAGGAAATACGCCTCGCTGATTAGCTGCATGTCGCCATATTCAATGCCGTTGTGCGTCATCTTGACATAATGCCCCGCGCCGTCGCTGCCGACCCAATCGCAGCAGGGCGTCCCGTCCGCCACCTGCGCGGCGATAGCCTGAAAAATCGGTTTGACGTACTGCCACGCTTCGGGATTGCCGCCCGGCATGATGCTGGGACCATGCAGCGCGCCCTCCTCGCCGCCTGAAACCCCCGTGCCGATGTAGCGAAAGCCCTTTTCCGCCAAATACCGTGTCCGCCGTATCGTATCGGGGAAGTGACTGTTGCCGCCGTCGATGATGATGTCGCCCACGTCCAGGTGCGGCAGCAGCAGCTCGATGAAATCGTCCACCGGCTTGCCCGCTTTAATCATCAACATCACGCGGCGCGGGTTTGCCAAATTATCACAAAGTTCCTCAAGACTATGACACCCGATGATATTCTTGCCCGCGGCGCGCCCCGCGATAAAATCATCGACCTTGCTCACCGTCCGATTGAAACACGCGACGGTAAACCCCTTACTCTCCATATTCAAAATCAAGTTCTCGCCCATCACCGCGAGACCGATTACGCCGATATCTGCTTTGTTCATCAAGTTTTCCTCCTAATTTATGAAACGTGATGCGTAAAACGTGAAACGTAAAGACGTGAGATATTACGCGTCACATCTCACTCATCACGCATTACGTTTCACGTTTCACGTTTCACTTTGTACAACATTTCCCCCGCCCTAGGCACCACCAGAATCCCCTCATCCTCGCGGTTCTGCCACGCGCTTATATCAATCGTCGCGGGGTTGATATAGCCCAAATTCACCTGCTCACATCGTTCACGCGAGATGCCGGTCGCCAACGTGACCTTGATGCGCGGTTTTTCCACGCCGTTTTCGTAAGTGCCCATCCCGCGCAGGTGCGTCGAGTGCGCCAGCACGCCCCAGGGATAATCCTTGAACTTGTCCCACTGCTTGACGAAATAATCGCGCACGTGATAGCCGATTTCCGCGATGATTTTGCCGTGCGTGTACGAAATCTCGGCGATGTGCGGCGCGTAGATGACCACCTCGCCGCCGTCCGCGATGGCAGGTTCCATCTTGTACATCCCCTTCGCGGCAGTCCAGATGTCATCGTACATCTGCGGCATAATGGACAGCACGCGCCGATACGGTTTGTCCACGTAGACGATGTGCAACTGCGCGGAGTGCGCCGCCGCCTGCGCCCATGCTTCCTCCGGCGCGCCGAAGTACAGCCCCACCAAGCCCTCGTAAGTGACCACCAGCGCGAAGCAGAGTTTGGGAACATCGATGAACG
>CAZSIG010000747.1:0-2217 GCA_964606195.1 uncultured Anaerolineales bacterium | reverse complement strand
TTTCAACGGACCGGTAGAAGAGTCTACTTCTTACGGGCGGCCCTGCTATAATACCGACGATTACCCCTTTGTGCCTAAAAGACCGCTCGACATGACCATCGACGACGCGGGTAATTGGTGGATTGCCATTCGTAACTACGCCAGTCAGGAATTCTTTGAGAAAGGGGGCATCTGCTACATTCCTGCCGCGGAGACGCCCGGCGCCCAGAACCTATTCATCCCCCTGCTGGGGGATAATCAAATTGGCGCTGACGCAACCACCGTAGATGTAGATGCCGATGACCGCGTGTGGGCCTCGTTGGAATCTTTCTTTTACGGAACCTACGCTACAGGGGGAGGGTTGGTCGCCTATCAAGTGATCGCCTCCGACTCCCCCGACGCGGCGGATACCGTGCGTACGGAGGAGTTCAACTGGGATGATGGTCCTTTAGCGGGTATAGCTTACGACGACTATGGCGGCTGGGACAGTGGGGTCGAGGCAGTGGGCGCGGCGGACGAACGCGTCTGGGCGGGCAAAGAGGATGGGCGATTAGTAACCCTGGCACAGCGCTGGCGCCAGCTCGATGAGAGCAACGATATGGGTAATAAAGATGTCAAATACGTCTGGACAGTGCGCGGGCGCGCCTTCTTCGCCACCGGCGCCGATCTCTACGCCCTGATGCCCGACGGCAAGTCCTGGGAACACCGCGCCGATGTGACCGTCAACGCCATGCGGGGAGATCGCCAAGGGCGCATCTGGGCGGGCACCAGTGACGGAGTGCGGCTCTATACCGAATCTGGCTGGGATGACCTCGCCGGCGCGCAGGGCACGCCCCCCACTGGCGCGGTGCAAGCTTTGGCCGAAGACCAAGACGGGCGCATCTGGATCGGCGGCGAGTACGGGTTGACCCTGTACGACCGCGCGCGTTTCGTCTTGACCTTTCAGACCGATAATTCGGGGCTGCCCCACAACGATGTCCACGCGCTCCTGGTCGACGCGGATAACGCGTTATGGGTCGGCACCGACGCTGGACTGGCGCGGTTGGCTGGCAGTCAGTGGAGCACCTGGACGACGAGCGACGGCTTGCCCGATGACCGCGTCATCGACCTGGCGCAGTTAGCCGATGGACGCATCGCGGTCAGTTCCTACTCTTTCCTAAGTGGAAAATTAAGTTTCTTCGACGGCACTAACTTTGCAGAGGAAAACCCGCCATTGACTACGTACTCGCAGGCTTTCGGAATTCCGTTGAGTGTGGATGAACAAGAACGCCTGTGGGCGGGCAGCGCGGTGTTGACCGCGGAGGGATGGCAGGGCTACTATTCGACCAATTCCGGGCTGCACAATTCCGTTGGCTACGATGTGGCGGCGGACGGCGCGGAGCGCGTCTGGTTCACGCATGGTCCCGAAAAGGGTGTCAGTCTGCGGGGCACGACGCTGCCCCCGCTGGCGGATATCCAACCTTACATCAGCGGCATCACACCGGACCGGGGCTCCGCGGGGGATACTATCACCATCGAAGGCTCGGGCTTTGGTAATTCCAAAAGCCGCGTCGCGGTCACTATCGGGGGCGAACGAGTGGATATCGTGAGCGTTTCCCCTTCCGAGATCGAGGTCGTACTCAACCAACACAACCGCAGCGGCAGCGTCTCGCTCAGCGTGGATGGGCGGCGCGTGACCTTATCGGAGAGCGGTGGAGAGCCAGCCTTCTGCGCCGTGCCAACTATTACGGGGTATACTCCTGCTGGCGGCAACGTTGGCGTGGCGATCGATATTTATGGTAGAAATTTCGATCGCGATGCCCAGGTTCAACTGAGCGGCGGCAGCGCCCGCGAGAGCGAACACGGTTATCTCTCCACGACCAGCTTGCGCACGATCGTCGAGGAAGGCGACACCGACGGCGCGGTCACGGTAATCAACAGTTGCGAAGAGAGCGCCAGCACCTCGACCGAGTTTCACTACTACGACCCGCAGATCGCGGAAATTCACCTGAACCAGGGAATGCCCGCTCCATTTTACGTCTCCGATAAGCCGACTATGATCCAGACTTATCTGCGAACAGCGCGGAGTTTGCGTACTCGCGATGTTCTGGAGGTGGATTACATTCGTGTGAACTTCTCCGCGGGGGGTGAGGATGCCACCTTTACTATTCCTTACACACAAGCAGTGCGCTTTCACGTCGGCGAGCCTGCCGCGGGCGCATTGGCAGATATTGGAGAAAGTCTCAACGTCGTCGTGAC
>CAZSIG010000746.1:0-2218 GCA_964606195.1 uncultured Anaerolineales bacterium | reverse complement strand
TGTACTATCACGCCGTTGACTTTCGCGTGATCGGCTAATTCTTCCAGCTTGCTCATCAATCCGGCGGATTGTCCCGCGTAGTAGTGCTCGATGCGCTCGCGGTTGACCAAAATCAGGGTTTTAATCTGCGAGGGCGGCGGCGTGGGGGTTGGTGAGGGCGTGGGCGGCGGCGTGGTAGTAGGTGGTGGGGTCGGCGGCGCGCCGGTTTGGACGGAAAGTTGGTACTCGGTGCCCGCGCCCTGTTTACTGGGGTTATAGTGTCGCACTTTGACGTAGTAAGTGCCCGCGCTGGTGAATTGATGGCTGAGGCGCGAGGCTTGCCCGCTGCCGTAATCATCGTTCTGCGCCAATTCGGTGTTGCCGTCGCGGTCATAGAGATAAAGCACGGTGTCGCTATCTACCCCTAGCTCTGAAGTCTCAATAATGTAATTCTGCCCCGCGCTGGCGGTGAACTTCACCCAATCTTCATCGCTCGTCGGGCAGAAGTTATGCGCTTGCGCACTGCCATCGGTACTGATGGGGCGCGCCGCGTCGGAGCTGTCATCATCTTCGTAAGCATCGGCATCGCAGGGGGAGACGCGGATGTGCAGGTCATACTGCGTCCCCACGCCCGCCGCGTTGGGGTCGTGGTGATTGATTTTGAGATAATACGTGCCATTGACTGGACAATTCCAGATGATGCGCGAGCCTTTACCCTCGCCGCTGTCGTCATCCCAAGCCAGGCGCGTCTCTTTATCGGTGTTGTAGAGCGCGATGAAGGTGTCGGCATCGGCGCCCAAGTTGAGTGTCTCCAAAGTGTAGCGGGTGCCGCTCGTCGCGGTGAATTTCACCCAATCGACATCGGCAGCCGGGTAGATGTTATGCGTCTGCGCGGTGTCTCCCACGCCGATTTCTCCCGCTTCATTCGCCGTATCGTTCGGCTCGTAGCTATCCTCCGCGCTGCCCCCTTCGACCGTGACCGACAAATCGTAAGCCTCGCTCGCGCCATGGGCATCGGGGTCGTCATTCTCCGCTTTGATATAGTACACTCCCGAAGTTGGGCATTCCCACGCGATCCGCTGCCCCCCGCCGAAACCCGGCGGCGTGCCGCAGCTATTGACTAGCGACAAAACTGCCTCCGTGTCAGCGCCGATGTTGGTACTTTCAATGACGTAATTTTGCCCCGCGGTGGCTTGAAACTTAATCCAGTCGGTATCTCCTTGTTTACAAAATAGGCGCCGTTGCGCCGCGCCGTCGAGGGAAATGTCCCGCGCCGCGCCGCAGCTATCATCTTCCTCGTACATGTCGCCCGCGCAGGCATCGTCGCTGTAGACCGCGATTTCATACGTGCTCTCCGCGGGGTCGTAATCCGCGCGTTGGTGCTCAACTTTGATGTAGTATGTACCCTCAGCCGGGCACCTCCACTCAATCCGCTGCCCGGAGCCGAATCCGGGTGGTCCCTCACACCTATTGTGGAGCGAAATCACCACATCCGCATCACTGCCGATATTCTTCACCACGACGATATAAGTCGCGCCCGACACCGCGTCGAATTTCAGCCAGTCCACATCGCCCAGCGGCGCGAGATTGTGCGTCTGGGTTACGCCGGTAGGGATGATGACGGTGGCCTCGGCGCAGCTATCGTCATCTTCGTACTCGTCACCCTCCTCACTGCTAGGTGGGTATAAATTATTGTCGTCGTTATCCTCTGATACTTCGTTGTCGCGGTCTACCCACGCGTAGATATGATGCGGACCTGCCGTGTCAAAGGTTTCCCCCAGTCGCTCCCACGTATACTCCGCGCCCGCGTTCAGCCCGAAAATGGAAGTGCGCGCGCTATGCGCGGTATCTGTCGTCGGCGGCTGGTCGGCGGGGTCCAGATAGAGGTGGGTCCAAAAACTGGTCGTCACATCTGCGTCCCCCTGGTTCCTGATGACCACCGCGACGTCGAACTCTTCGCCCGGCGCGGGGTTGGGGGGCGTGAGCGTGACGCTCTCGATGATCAAATCGGCGCCGGGGTTGGCGGACGCGGGCAGGGTGTGGAGACACACACCGCCGAGCGCCACCGTCAATACGATAATGGTTACCAACACGCTATGCTTACTCATACTGTTTTCCTCCTTGTTTTTGCGATACTCTCTAAATTCACTAAGTTAAACCGAACTTGCCATGGCGGTTCTACTTTGATAAACGGGGAATGGCGCGTTTTTGGGGCATACCCGTGCGAAATTTGTAGGGA
>CAZSIG010000745.1:0-2219 GCA_964606195.1 uncultured Anaerolineales bacterium | reverse complement strand
ACGCAACTTCGGGGTATTTTTACCGCCGAGCACGCGGAGAACGCAGAGTTTTTGCGGTAATTTGTACCATCTGAAAAATATGACCTTAAATGATAGCCTATAACCGCTTATGCTGGTGGCAAGATTATTCCTTTGAGAAAACTCCGCGTCCTCTGTGCCCTCTGCGGTGAAATTGTTGTGAATTTGCGTAAGTCCTGTGTTGGTTTTTGTTGCCAGAGTAAGATGCTAAAGCTCCATATCCGCGTTTATTCGCGTTAATCCGCGTCCCGTTTCCACACCGTGCATGAGGAGTAGTATGATGAAAAAGAATTACTTACTAATATTTATAGTGCTCTTGTGTTCTCCTTTATTAACTTCGTGTGGAAAAGAGGAGACGCCCGCGCCGCCGCCCGCTACGGCAACGCCAACTGTTGAAATGGCGCAAGTCGCGCATACCCCAACGAGCGCGCCCACCGCGCCGTCAGTTGATGACACCCAAATCGGCTCTACCATCCCCGCGCCGCTCTATTTCCTCTCCACGCGCAGCGGCACCCCGCAGATTTGGCGGCTGGATAACGACGGCGCGACGACACACCAAATCACCGCGCTGCCCGGCGCGATTACGGCGTTCGATGTATCGCCGGTGGATAGCGCGCTGGTCTACGTCTCTGATGGCGCGTTGTGGTGGGCAGAGGCTAGTGGGGCGAACGCGCGGCAACTCGTCCCCGCGCCAGACCTCAGCCAGTACGCGGGGACGCCCTGGGAATTCGCTGATTGGTTTAATATCAATAACCCGCGCTGGTCACCCGATGGGACACGCGTCGTCTACAGCCAAAACGGCGTGTGGATGACCACCATAGCCGACGGCGCGACCGCGCTGCTCCTCGCCAACTATCTCCCCGAACCGCCGGAGCCGGAGACCGACATCAAAATATACTCGCCGGTATCCTGGGCGCCAAACGGGCGCGACCTACTCATCGCGGTGGGTTTGTGGGAGGGCGCGGCATACGCGCTATTGAACACGGAGCAAGGGGGACAGGAGCAGCCGTTATCCGGGGGGAGCAGCATAGCCTGGTGCCCCGACAGCAGTTGCCTGTTCATCGGCGGCGCGATGTACGGTTCCGTGGGATTGAAGAGAGTTGACTTTGACACCGGCGCGGAGGAAGTTTGGTGTCAGCCGGATGATTGCCTCATCCAATTTCCCTACGCCTATCCCGACGGGCGCATCGCGTTCGTTAGTGGGGGAATGTGGCAGGGTACCGCGCCGTATCTCGCAGTGGGACAGTGGGTCGATGGCCAATTCACAACGCAACAAATCAGGTCGGAGCCACTGCTGCCGCAAAACGCGGAGTGGAGCCGCGACGGTACTTGGCTTGCGGTAGTTGGGAGCGCAGAGCCAAATTGGCGCGCCCTAAACCGCGCCCCCGAACCACCGCGCTTGTCCCTGCTGCCTGCCGGAGAGGGCGATAAAATTCTCATTAGTCCCGAAGGTGCGGAGGAATGGCAGCCACGCTGGGGTATAAACATACCATTCACACCGCGCTCATTACTCGCGAGTGAAAGCAGCGTCAAGGCAATGGCGATTCCGGTGCCCGCGCCGTGGCAGCCCGGTATGGGCGCACTGCCGGTGTGGCGCGTCGCGGTCCAGGATAACTTCGTGTGGGCGGGATGGCCGGGAAATCCGAACGGCGGTGGGGGCTTAGTGCGCTGGTCGCCCGCCGAAAATCGCTACGATGATTTCTCCGACTCGCCGCTGGTCGCGTCGGGCGTATGGGCATTGGCGGTCGCGCCCAACGGCAACCTGTGGGTCGGCACAAACCACGGCGCGGCGCGCTTCGATGGCTACGGCTGGACGACGTTCACCGCTGCTGATGGCTTGGTGGATAATCGCATCGAGACGGTGGCGGTCGCGCCCGATGGCGCGGTATGGGTCGGTACGTGGCAGGGATTAAGCCGCTACCGCGACGATGCGTGGCAAACTTTCACCGTGGCGGATGGCTTGGGCGCGGATTACATCACCGCGCTAGATGTCGACGCGGACGGGGTGTTGTGGGTTGGCACTTACGGCGGCGGCGTGAGCCGGTTCGATGGCAGCGCGTGGCAGACGTTCACCACCGCCGATGGTTTAGTTTCGGACATTATCACCGCGCTCGACGCGGCGTCGGGCAAGGTGTGGGTCGCGGGGCAGGGGGGCATCAGCCAATACACCGACGGCGCGTGGCAGTCGTGGACTGATGAGC
>CAZSIG010000744.1:0-2221 GCA_964606195.1 uncultured Anaerolineales bacterium | reverse complement strand
ACGCGGATAAAGGGCGCAAATCCTGAAAATCCGCGTTAATCCGCGTCCCTAAAAGCTGCTTAGCCATCCAAGAACTTATTTAGGAACAAGTCTAGTGTTCATCAATAAATATCAGTGTCCAACATTAACTCTGTCACTCAATAGTGTACCTCTAAGCAACCGAAAAGTCAAAAAGAAACTCCCCGCGAGCTTTAGGTTCGCGAGGAGTGATGATACTTTGTCCATATCATCTTTCGGTATATTGCAGGACATCGTAAACGTCCAACGGTATTTCGATGCGCGCCCCGGAGAATTTCTTCGCCTGACTATCAGGGGAGATAATCTGCCCGTAAACCGCGCCGGAGAATTCCACCGTTACGCGCTGCTCCGAATTCGCGTAGTTGACCAGATGTAACTGCCGTTGTTCCCCCTGCTGCCACAATTCCACCAACATCGGAGCATCGGCAGTCACGCGGGGATATGGTCTTTCGCCTAGCGCGTTCAACAGTGTGCGGCGCGCCACTTTGGAGGGCAAGCGGAAGTAGGGCGTTTGCAGGAAAAAATGCACCAAGCCCAACTTATCCCCCAACCGCCGCGCCCACCGCTGCTCAAAGTAGGCGCGGTAGAGCCAGCTAACAATATCCGACACCCACGCCCGCGCCGTATCATGCCGCGCCAGAAATGATAATCTCGGCTTCTCCCATCCCCTTAATTGCGATATATCTATAGTGCGTAACGTTGGCGGCGCGGTATCTTTAATCTCACTCTCCCCAAGATGCAACAGTACTTTTAAGCCTGCCCAATCGCTTTCGGGCGTGACCACGCGCCAAGGAACGCCCGCAACTAACAATGTCTGCCCAAGACCAAAATACAACGCCGCGACGCGGTCCCACGTTTGCCACAGCGCATCACCGGGGAAAAGTATGCCCACCGAAGCGGCATTCGCGCGGCTTTCGTATAGCGCGGTATTCTCCGCCAGCCAGTGGTGAATTTCGCCAATCGCCTCTCGTTGCAGCGCGAATTGTTCCGCTGTCAACAACGTGAACGCGCCATCCTCGACGTACTCCGTCCCCTTGACCACCATCGCCGCGCCACATGCGGCAGCCTCCGCGATACCTTGCTGAAACCGCCGTGCCGAATATACCGCGTCCATGCCGATACCCTTATCGTAGGGGTCGGTGCTCAGCGGCGTATCCCCAATCAAAGCACGCGCGGTGCGCAAGGTGAGCGCGTTGTTGACCAGCAAAGGTTCATCGTTCTGTTCCGCCATCTCCCAGCGCGGCAAGCCGTAATCCTCAATCATGATGACATCTTGCACCGCGGATAGCCCTTGCAGATCAATGCCGTAGATGAGATAGCTCGGACGCATCACCGCGTCGAAATCGTTGGAACTGATAACGATTTCGGGGTTCAGCGAGCGCGCATAATTCGCCAACTCCGCCAGCGTCGCGGTCACTTGCGCCGCGCGCCAGCGGAGATAGACGCGACTGCGTTCATCGGTCTCAGGGGCGACGCGTTCGGGCATCTCCAGCCCGGTTGCCGCGCGAAACGCGGCGCGGCAGCGCGCACAATAGCACCCTGTCGGACCCAACCACGCCCCGCCGAAGTGAATCGGCTGCGCGCCGTACCAAGGATTATCGTAAAAGACACCGTCCGCGCCCGCTTCTACGATGCCGCGCGTTATCTCGCGCAGGTGTGCCAGCCAGTCTGGGTGTGTCCAGCAGGTCATGTACCTGCCAGTGTAGTAATAGAAAAGCCGCCCGCGCGAGTCTTGCGCGTACCAATCTTTGGCGCGATAGCTGCCGTCATAAACGCAATTGGAGGTCTGAACGTAACCGAAAACGCGCACCTGTGCGTCGTGATAAACCGCGACGGCGCGGCGAAAATCTGTCCAATCCTCCTGTTCGACTTCCGGCGGAAAGCCCCAATCGTAAGTGAGATAAGCCCAGTTGAAGCCCGCTTCATCCGCCATGCGTTGCGCGCCCCGCGCGGTATGTGCCTCCGCGTGGACTTGTTCATCCACTGGCGCGTTCATAAATTTGAGGCGGTTCATCCGCACCGTCCCCGGTCCCGCCCACAGGTAGACCGGGCGGTGTGCGCCGACCGCGAAGAGATTGTTTTTTTTGTGCATCGGCTTATTTTCTCCTCTAATAGAGTATAGAAACACAAGGGTACGAAAATGACGAAAAACACGAAAGGGCGCGGTGAGTTATACCGCGCCCTATTTAACTAGATCTTATTT
>CAZSIG010000743.1:0-2224 GCA_964606195.1 uncultured Anaerolineales bacterium | reverse complement strand
AAAACGAGACCCTTCGCTGCGCTCAGGGTGACATATTATCCAAACCGCGCAACTTTGAGAAAACCCTATGTCAAGTTGAACGCGTCGGGATGGATTATAATCTAGGGCTCTTTCAGAGTAGTCCTCCCCTTTACGAGGACGCCAGCCGCACCCGTAAAGGGTGCGCCTACAGCGCGGTGTACCTCGTCAAAGTTTGTTCATTTGGCGTTGTGTAGGCAGTGTGCTATAATTTTTGGGAAACAGGTTTAATTTTTCTTGGAGGGCTTAGAGAAGATGCCGATTTACGAATACAATTGTGGCGCGTGCGGCGCGACCGTAGAGGTGTTTTTACGAAGTCGTGACCAGACGCCGCACTGCCCGGAATGTGGCGCGGTGCTGACCGACAGATTGATGTCCGCGTCCAACGTCCTGAGCAGACAGACGCGGCGCGAGCCGGGGCATACTTGCTGCGGACGTGAAGATCGCTGTGATAAGCCGCCCTGTTCCGGCGAGAGCAGTCGTTGCATAAGATAATGATTTAAATTGAAATGATAATAATTCAACCACAAAGAACACGAAGGGCACTAAGGTAATTTCTGCTCCGTATGATAATCTTTGACCGCGTGTGAGTACTGTTGAACGAAAAAACTTGGTGTTCTTCGTGCCCTTAGTGGTTGATAAAAGACACCGTCACGCATCACGTTTTACGCATTGTTCAAGGAGGCTGCTGTGGCTACAGATGGATACATAGTCACCGTAAACACATTAACCTTGCTCGGCGCGTTTTTCATCGGCTTGGTCGTCGGGCTGGTCATCAACTCGGCGCGGCAGATGATAAACTCCGCGTGGGGCGCGCCGCGCCGCTTGGGCGCGAGCGCGCAGAAGGCGAGTGAGAACCTCAAACGCGCCTTCAAAGGGGAGGCGGTCGAGGAGGAGATTGACCGCAGCTCACTCAGTGGCTTCGTCGCGGGATTGGTCGCAGATACACTGACCTTCGGGTTGAAGCGCGCGGACAGGAGTTTTCAAAAGGGGCTGGAGGCGTACAATAATCGAGATTACGGCGCGGCTTACCAGCATCTCAGTGCGGCGGTGCAGTGGGACAGCAAGGGCGAACTGGCGCCGATGCACGTCACCGCGCACCTTCGCATGGGCGAAATCAAGGAGATGCGCAGCGATTGGCGCGGCGCGTTGCAACACTACCAGCGAGTTACGCAATGGGACGCGGAGAACATAGAGGCGACGATTAAACAGGGCGCGCTGCACTTTCGGCTGGGCGAAACCGGTCCCGCCATCTCGCAATTGCAGCGCGCGCTGGAACTCGAACCCGGCAACTTGGAGACCTATTATCAACTCTACTCCATCTATCGGCTCGGCGGGATGGAGCGCGAGGCGGTGGAACATCTACGTTTGCTCAAGGCGGGCGAGTCGCCGGAGGTGCTGGCGGAACTTTTCGCGCGGCATGGCACGGAGAATTTCCGCTTCGCGCGATATGACGAGGCGATTAACGATTATCAACTCTCCTTGCAATTCTCGCGCGAACAGGTGCTGCCTTATTTATTACTGGGCGATTTGTATTATTATCAAGAGCAGAAGCATACCGCGCTGGAGATGTGGACGCGCGGTTATTGGGCGAAGCCCGCGCCGGAGTTGGAGGAACGCCTGCTGCGCGTTTTGGAAGAGGTGAATGACCGTTGGTTGGTGATGGACGCGCTGAACGACGCGATTGCGCGCAACCCCGCGGAGGGGCGATATTATCTGACTTTGAGCAAGCTGTACGCGGCGCGGGGCGAGACTTTGCAGGCGGAGGAGTTTTTGACACAAGCGGTTCGCTACGCTCCGCTGCTCACCGAGGCGCAGTTACAGATGGCGGAATGGTATCTCGAACGCGGTTTTCTCGAACTAGCCAACTCGCACTATCGCGCCGCGGTCGAGGCGGTACGCTCCGGTGAGACAGTTTATCGCTGTAGCAACTGCGGCTATGTGACGATGACGAAACAACCGCGCTGCTTCGATTGTGGCGAATGGGATACGCTAGAGGCGATGCGCCGCGAGGAAATCTCGACGCGGGCACTGACGCCGAAGCGCGATGTCGTGGATAATAACGGCGCAAATGGTCAGGCGGTGGAGCTGCCGGAGGAAGATGGGGTGATAGCGCAGTGGCTACGGGAGTTGTTTAAGACTTGAGAGATATTTTGCCACTAATTGCACGAATTTTCACTAACTAATTTTACCGCTGAGGGCGCGG
>CAZSIG010000742.1:0-2225 GCA_964606195.1 uncultured Anaerolineales bacterium | reverse complement strand
CATAATATGTCACCCTGAGCCCCCGTGCGGGGCTAAACTACGCGCCGGGTCTCGTTCTCCCGTTAATTTGGTTCATTTTACCCCATAGGTAACAATTATAGCGCAAACGAGATGCTTCACGGCGTTCAGCATGACATCTTGAGCCAGAGCTTACTAGAGTTTTGCCCACGCGGTTTGTACTTTGAGAAAGCCCTAGCAGGTATAGGTTGGGTCTATGCTTAAGTTGACAGATATGAGGGCGCGGGGTCAGGTTCTTTTGTTGTGATTTAAGCCCCTTTCGCTTATAATTCTGAGTAGTTTACATGAGCATAGCTCTCCACCAATGGATGAAAATTATCGCGGCGCGGTAGTGGCGGTATGGGGATACCGCCCTGGCGTATTGTACAGGGCGCAATCCCCATTGCGCCTATTTTCGAGGTAGTGCTCATGCGTGTTACCACACCACCAATAAATATTATATCGATTTATTTGACCGCGTCATTAATAGAACGCAGATAACGCAGATTGGCCTGATTTTCGCAGATTTTAAGACATATGCCGCGATTTTGGGTAATCAAAAACATAAAAATCAGCGTAAATCAGTTAAATCAGGAAAATCTGCGTTCCATTAGCTACGCGTCGACAAATCGATATAAACTCTAATGAACGAAAATCACCGCGCCGTAGTATATAGGATTGGAAAAGGAGAGTTTTTCTATGGGGACGGAAATATATTATTTCTCGGGGACGGGTAATTCGTTACATGCCGCCAAAGAATTACAAAAACGGTTGCCTGAGGCAACGCTCATTCCACTGTTAAAGTACTTAGACCGCGCAGTTATCACCACTACAAGCGAGACAGTGGGGTTAGTGTTTCCCATCTACCTTATGAATATGCCCGCGGTGGTAAAAAAGCTGTTACAAAAACTTGACTTATCTTCGGCTACGTATATTTTTGCGCTATCTACGCGGGGCGGGACGCCCGTTTTGGCTGATTGGCACTTGCAAAATATCCTCAAAGAAAAAGGTAAACGGCTAAATGCTTATTTCACTCTGAATATGTTTTGGACTTCCCCCGTAGGCTTGATGCCCGTATATATACCGGGGATGACCAATTATCCCGGCAGCGCGGAGAAGTTGACCGAATTGGAAGCCGCGGCGCAGCGCAAGCTGGATATGATGCAGCGCGTCATCATAAATCAAGAACCAAATCCCGCCGATGATTTTCCTAGCTCACTGGCGCTAGCGCTGAAGCGCGGTATGGCCACGCTGATGAAGGCTGCGGAGAAATCCAATGAGCAGAGGGTTATCCCTTACTACGCCGATGACCACTGTACCAGTTGTGGTCTGTGTGAACAGGTCTGTTTATCTACTAAGATAAAGATGGAGGCGGGCAAACCAGTATGGCAGGAAGATGTCCAGTGTTATTTCTGCTATGCCTGTTTCAATCACTGTCCCGTGCAGGCGATTCTAGTTAAAAACCTATATACCAAACGCGAGGGGCGGTACCTACCTCCGAATATAACCGCGCAGGATATCGCGGGTCAAAAAGGAGCGGCTTATGAGCGAAACAGTTCAAACTCCCACTTTGAAAGAACTTTTTGAACACGCCATTCAGCTTGAGCTTCAGGCGGGGCGCATTTATCGAGAGCTGGCAGATCGTTTCGCGCATCACCAGCAAGCAGCCACCCTGTGGCAAGCTCTGGCTGCGGATGAAGATGCACATGCGGAGATGTTGACGCAAGCGCTGGAAAGTGTTCCCGCGGATAAACTGGCGAATCAAGCTCCGGCGGCAGTCTGGGCTAAGGTGGCGGAGATTCTGCGGTTGATGAGCCAAAAGCCGCAGAGAACAATCACAAACTTAGCAGACGCGTACGAACTGGCTCATCAACTCGAACATTCCGAAATCAACGCGGTCTTTGAGTTTCTATCCGTTGATGTCGTGCCGGGAAAGATAGAACGCGAGTTCGTGCGTACTCAAGTCATCGTCCATCAGCAGCGGTTAACGGAGTTCAGAGAAAACTATAGCGGCGCGGATTGGTGTGCCGTAATTCCCCAGTAGTGGTTAAATGGTAAGTGATAGTTAAAATGATTACAATTAAACCACAAAGGACGCGAAGAACACTAAGGCGACTCTCACTCCGAATGATAATTTTTGACCGCGTATGAGCACCATTACCACTACTATTTCTGGGTCAACTCAGATTCGTGGGGTAAATGGTGGTGAGTGATGCGCCGCGAAGCTC
>CAZSIG010000741.1:0-2240 GCA_964606195.1 uncultured Anaerolineales bacterium | reverse complement strand
TCAGAAACTTTCGTAAAAATCGAGCTTTAAGACACATGATTAACCACTAAGGACACCAAGAACACCAAGTATCTTGCTCAATAACCCCTATACGCGGTCAAAAGCTATCATTCGGAGCAAGAGTTTCCTTAGTGTTCTTCGTACTCTTTGTGGTTGGATTGAGGGGTTAGACATTTGGATATTGCGCGTTATTCAGTGATAGTAACCTTACTAGACGAGGTTGAAAATCTGCCCACGCTGTATTCGCGCTTGACCGCGACGATGAGCGCATTGGACGCGCCCTACGAGATGATTTTCGTGGACGATGGCAGCGTTGACGAATCGTTCGCGTGGTTGTGCCAAACGCAACAAACCGACGCGCAAGTGAAAATCATCAAGCTATCGCGCAACTTTGGCAAGCAGATGGCGCTGACCGCGGGGCTGGACCACGCGGTGGGCGATGCGGTAATTCTGCTCGATGCTGATTTGCAGCATGACCCGCAGATGATCGCTCGCTTCGCGGAGTATTGGCGAGATGGCTATCAGATTGTTTGCGCGGTCAGCCGGCAGATCGAGCGCGGCGGATTCGTACAACGTGCCCTATCGCGATTATTCGACCGCATTCTGAACAGCATGGCGGATAAGCGAACGCCGATTATTCCGACAGATTTCCTGCTCCTGGATCGCGCGGTCGTGGATAATTTGAAACAGTTGCGCGAACGGGCGCGATTCATACGTGGGCTGGTCAGTTGGGTCGGTTATCGCCAGGTGACAATCGAGTTCACCGAGTCGCCGCGTCACGCGGGCGAGACCAAGTTCTCTGCCCTCAAACTATTGAATCTAGCAATCGATGCGCTGACCGCGTTCTCCACACTGCCGCTGCGCGTGGCTTCTTGGGTGGGGCTGATAATCTCTGTCAGCAGCTTTCTCTACGCCGCGTTCGCGGTGTACGCTCGCTTTTTCACAAATTACACCGTCCCCGGTTGGACATCGATCATCGCGACGGCGTTGCTACTGTCGGGCGTGCAGTTGCTCTTTTTGGGCATCATTGGCGAATACATCGCGCGAATTTACGAAGAGGTGCGGCAGCGACCGCTGTATATCATCGAACGAAAGATAGGATGGGAAAACAAACAGGATGACGAATGATCACTGTATCGCATGCGGGAGCAATCTACCGCCAAAACCGCTGTACGACCGCTATGCGCGGTGCGTGAACTGCGGCATGACGCGGCTTGCTACCATACCGACCGAAGAGGAACTACAGGAATGGTATTCCGTCGAATATTATCAGGGCGCGGAGCATAAAGATTACGCGCAGGACAAAGCGGTCTGGCAGAAGAATTTCAGGCGGCGCGTGCAAACGCTACGCGATTTTGTTCCCGCCGAAGGGAAATTGTTCGAGATAGGCGCGGCGTATGGCTTTTTCTTGGAATTGGCACAGCAATATTGGCAGGTGCGCGGCGTAGAGAAGGTTGCTGACGCGGCGCGGTACGCCCGTGAGCAACTAAGATTAAATGTGACGGATGAGGATTTCTTGAGTTTGAATATACCAAGTAATGAATACGACGCGGTTTGTATGTGGGACACCATCGAACATTTACGTGAACCGCATCTGTTCATCGAGAAGGTATCGCGTATTCTGAAACCGGGGGGCGTAATCTGCATTACTACTGGAGATGTGGGCAGCGTTTTGGCGCGCCTTCAGGGGGCAGGCTGGCGATTACTGCATACACCCACACATCTGTATTTCTTTTCTCAAGCTACCCTGACGCGGTTATTGGAAAGGTATGGCTTCGAGGTGATTCATTTTGACTATGCCGGTTATTATCGTAGCCTCGACCAGATGTTGTACATCTTGCTGGCGTTGAACCGCGCCGCGAACAGTTTAGGAACGCGGTTTTATAACTATCTGAAAAGACACGAGTTGCTAGATCGCGATATCTATCTCAATCTGTTTGATATCATGTTCATCATCGGACGGAAAAGATGCTGAAAGCTATATCGAAACTCAGCACAGATACACAATTGAGATTCTCCGCGTTCTCCATGTCTCTGTGGTTATACTCTATCTTGCTGATAATCATACTCCTCGCGTTCGCCCTACGCGTATATCGCCTTGATTACCAGAGTGTATGGCACGACGAGGGCTACAGCATATATCAGGCGCAGCACCTGCTCGATCCTAGCCCTGAAGCGCGTAAGGTCTTCGATACCGACCGCGTGCCGCCGTTTCACCCCGTTCTACTGCGCGGTTGGCT
>CAZSIG010000740.1:0-2241 GCA_964606195.1 uncultured Anaerolineales bacterium | reverse complement strand
AGCATCGGCTGCCCGAAATGCCGCCCTAGCTATTTAGAAAATCTCGTCGCGTACTACCGCGAACACCAAGACGAAACCTGTGACGATTGCAAACGCCGCCTAGAGCGCAACCCGCTGCGAATGTTAGATTGTAAGGCGCGCGGCTGCCAACCACTGATTGCCAGCGCGCCGCGTAGTTCAGACTATCTGTGTGATGAGTGCGAGGAACATTTCGCGGAACTAAAATCATATCTGGATGACCTGAACATGGGTTATTCCCTCGACCATCGGCTGGTGCGCGGTCTTGACTTCTACACTAAAACGGTGTTCGAGATAACCGCGGAGGCGTTGGGCGCGCAGAACGCGGTTTGCGGCGGTGGACGTTACGATGGTTTAGCCGAAGATTTGGGTGGACCGTCCACGCCGGGCGTCGGGTTCGGTTCGGGCGTCGAGCGGATTATTGCCATTATGAAAGATAATGGCATCGCGCCGCCGCCAGCGGCAGTGCCCGAAGTCTTTCTCATCTATCACGGCAAGGAGGCGAAACACGCGGGCATCAAGCTCATGCGTGAACTTCGCGGCGCGGGCGTCGGCGTGACCAGCACTTTTGGCGACCGCAGTTTTCGCGCACAGATGAAACAGGCGAACAAAGCCGCTGCCAAATACGCGCTGATTATCGGCGAAGATGAGTTGGCAAAGGACGAAGTTAGCGTCCGCGACATGGTATCAGGTGAACAAAAACCGCGCAAACGTGACCAGGTTGTTACTTGGATTAAAGAACAGTTGGGAAAATGACGAGTAACCGTTAATGGGCAAATGTACAAAACCTCTCGCGAATTCACCATCTCGCGAGAGGTTTATAGTCCAGAATATAGAGCCGCCGACTCGAATCGGTATATTGTATCATCCGCGAGTGCCTGAAGCGCAAAGATTGGCGCAACGATTGCAGCAAATGGTCACACAGCACGGCGGAATGGGGCATATCTCATCGGCGCTGGTAGCCGATGAGGAATGTATCCATCTCAATGAGCGCGACATGCTGATAACTCTCGGCGGCGATGGGACGATGCTACAAGCAGCGCAATTAGCCGCGCCCTACGGCGTGCCGATATTGGGCGTCAAACTAGGGCATCTCGGCTTTTTGGCGGAGTTGTTGGCGGACGAGATAGAGCGTAAACTTCCCGACCTTATGCGCGGCAAGTATTGGCTAGAAGGCAGGATGATGCTCCATACTAAACTGTACCGCGCCGACGAACGCCTCGCCGAGCATGAGGCGTTGAACGATGTCGTGATAAATCGCAGCGCCCGCGTGGGCTTGGTACGCGTCTCCGCGTATGTGGACGCGGATTTGTTAGCTACCTACGCGGCGGACGGTGTAATCGTCTCCTCCCCCACCGGCTCGACTGGCTACGCCCTCGCGGTGGGGGGACCGCTGCTGCCCCCGGAACTACGAAACCTGCTGCTCATTCCCATCGCGCCGCATCTGAGTATGCACTATCCCATAGTGTTGCCCGAATGGGCGACGGTGAGCTTGAAAGTGATAGATAATCGCGGCGCGCACCTCTCCGCAGATGGTCGCTATCGCTATGACCTGCAACGCGGCGACCTCATCACCGTATGCGCGGGGGATACGAGTTATTTCGTCCGTATGCAACCGCGCACCTATTTTTATCGCACTTTGCAACAACGCCTGCGCTGGCGTAACGATTTCTGAAAGCGCTCAGCGGTTAGCGATTAGCTTTCGGCTATTAAACAAAAAAGTAGTGATTAAATGGTAAGTGATAGTTAAAATGACTACAACTAAACCACAAAGAACACCAAGGACACTAAGATAATTTTTTAGCTTCGAATGAGCGCATTTGACCGCGTATAAGTACTATTAAGAGAAAAAATACTTGGTGCTCTTCGTGTTCTTAGTGGTTAAATTATCGTATTACTTTTCCCTATCACTTACTACTTTACCACTACTAACAAAAAAGTCCTCGCGATATACTGCGAGGACTTTTTTCATCACATATAAAGTGGAAACGCGCTGTTGTTTTACGCTAGTCCCAATCCTTTGGCGATGCCTCCGCCGTACGCTTTATCAGCTTTGGTGAAGTGCTCAACCATCTTTTCCTGAATCTCTCGCGGCACCTGTTTAAGACTGCCTACGATATTCGCGATTAGCCGCTGCTGTTCCTCTGAGGACATCAGGCGGAACAGGTTGCCGGGCTGGATGTAGTCGTCGTCAACGCCGCGTTTTTGCTCGTAGCGGTCAGC
>CAZSIG010000739.1:0-2243 GCA_964606195.1 uncultured Anaerolineales bacterium | reverse complement strand
TGTATGACAGATACAAAAAATCTTTCCCGTGAATCTCCGCGTTCTCTGTGTTCTCGGCGGTAAATTCCAGCGCGGTTTGCGTAAAGTCCTATCTATATCTACCACATTACGCTTACTGCTTGAAAAACGGGATCAAAAGTGTAGAGGAGGTAAGGAGAAACAAAACTGAAAAATCACAAAGGGCATGAGAGAGCCACAAACTCCCTCATGCCCTTTATAGTAATTTTCGGCTACGCAAAATCTACTTATTCATTAACCGCGCGGTTACAAGGCGCGCAGGTGAAAAATAAACCGCGCAGGAAAATGATTCATCTCTATGAATAAGAACTATTTGCTCGTCATATTAGACCTGACAGGTTTGGGAAACCTGTCAGGTCTTTCGCTTAATAATGGCAAAATCGCGCCGATGTGTTATAATAAACGCATCTAAAACCGCGGTGCTGCCCGCGCGGGGCACACCATAGATAACAACTAGGAGGGAAAAAATGTCCATACTAACCGATTCGCCTGCCTGGCAGGCACTGATAAATCACCAGCGCGAGCTGGCTGATGTCCACATGCGCGATCTATTCGCCCGCGACCCCCAGCGGTTCGCGCGATTCTCGCTCCGTCTGGGCGATATCCTCTTCGACTACTCCAAAAACCGCGTCACCACGGAGACGATGACGCTGTTGATGGACTTGGCGCGGCAGGCGCGCCTCGCTGACAAAATCGCCGCGATGTTCAACGGCGCGAAGATCAACACCACCGAAAACCGCGCTGTGCTCCACGTCGCGCTGCGCAACCGCGCCAATCGCCCCATCTTAGTTGACGGGGAGGATGTCATGCCCGAAGTGAACCGCGTGTTGGCACAGATGCGCCAATTCAGCAAGAAGGTGCGTTCGGGCGAATGGCGCGGGTATACCGGCAAAGCGATTACCGATGTCGTCAACATCGGCATCGGCGGTTCCGACTTGGGACCCAAAATGGTCACGCACGCGCTGCAACCGTACAGCAAACCTGACCTCCGCGTGCATTTCGTCTCCAACGTGGACAGCACCGATTTGGCAGAGACGCTGAAATCGCTCAACCCCGAAACCGCGCTGTTTCTGATCGCCTCCAAGACCTTCACCACGCAGGAGACGATGACGAACGCGCACTCTGCCCGCGCCTGGTTACTGGGCGCGGCGGGCGATGAGGCGGCGGTGGCGAAACATTTCGCGGCGTTATCCACCAACGCGGCGGGGGTGGCGCAGTTCGGCATAGATACGGCGAATATGTTCGAGTTCTGGGATTGGGTCGGCGGGCGCTATTCCCTGTGGTCGGCTATCGGCTTATCTATCGCGCTGTACATCGGCATGGATAATTTCGAGGCGCTGTTGAGCGGCGCGCATGCGGTGGATGAGCATTTTCGCACCGCGCCGTTCGAGGAGAACATGCCGGTCATCATGGCGCTGCTCGGCATCTGGTACAACAACTTTTTCGGGGCGCAGTCCCACGCGATATTGCCCTACGACCAATATCTGCTCTATTTCCCCGCGTATTTCCAGCAGGGCGATATGGAGAGCAACGGCAAGAGCGTCACCCACGCGGGCGAGTGGATCGATTACACCACCGGCCCCGTCATCTGGGGACAGCCGGGTACGAATGGACAGCACGCGTTCTATCAGCTAATTCATCAAGGCACCAAGCTAATTCCGTGCGATTTTCTCGCCGCGGCGCAGAGCCATAACCCATTGGGCGAACATCAGCCCATCCTGCTCTCGAATTTCTTCGCGCAGACCGAAGCATTGATGAAGGGCAAAACGGCGGATGAAGTCCGCGCCGAACTTGGAATCCCCCCCCTATCTTCCCCCCCATTGGGAGGGGGTGAGGGGGGGAACGCGGAGTTGGAGAAATTAGTGCCCGCCAAGACCTTCCTCGGCAACAAGCCGACCAACTCGTTCCTCTACCCCAAGCTGACCCCCGCGGTGCTCGGCGCACTAATCGCGCTGTACGAGCACAAGATTTTCACGCAGGGCGTCATCTGGGACGTCAACTCCTTCGACCAGATGGGCGTCGAGTTGGGCAAAAAACTCGCGAAAGTCATTCTGCCCGAACTCGCGGACGACGCGAAGGTCGCGACACACGATTCCTCGACTAATGGGTTGATCAACTATTACAAAGAGGTGAGAAAATAGAAATGAGAAATATAGAAATTAGAATCTCGGATTATACTCTTAGGACTTACGCAAGATCGCACTACAATTTACCGCAGAGCACGC
>CAZSIG010000738.1:0-2251 GCA_964606195.1 uncultured Anaerolineales bacterium | reverse complement strand
TATTTCTCCATCAGCTACCGCGCGGGGGGTAATGCCGGTGTAGGGCGGCTGCGCGAAGCCTACCCGTAGGGGTATTCTTAGCCGCCGTTCTAGATCATTATCGCCCGAAACGGCAGGTATGGAAACCTGCCCTACCCCACGAATCCGCGTAGAGCCTGCTTTTCTTAATCTTCTCCTCGTTCGCGGTGTTCTCGGCGGTTAATCACTACGTGGGTCCTGTCTCCATGTTTATAGACACTCTATATTTCTTAGGTCAGAAACCAAAATTATATCATGAAAGCAACGCGAGAGCAAGCATGAAAATTCGTACAATTAGCGGCAAAAAATCAGTCAGGTGTTAAGCTGACCTCGCGAATATTCACAGAATCAGCAAATAAGGCTGTATCCATACGTAGTGGTCAATTAAAACTACACTTGCTTGCGCAATAGGGATATTTAGAATATAATAAAGCGTGGTTAACGTTCTTGACAACTACTCATTTTATAGATCGCGCGCTACAGACAAGGTTAAGTACACATGAAAAGAATAAAAAATCTATGGTACCTACTCACTACTCCGCGAGCCACTGACGAGGATGAAGCGCGGCAGGAATATATGACGAGAGTGATACTGACGCTCACCGCTGACGTGTTAGGTATCTCCATCGTCTTTGCCATTATCGCGCACCTTATCAGGATCCTGCCTCTACAACATCTTTTCATCGTAATAGTAGCCAATCTAGTAGTATGGGGCAGTTTATTTTTGGCGCACATAGGCCGATGGCGTTTAGCCAGTAATATAGTAATTATCGGATTTTTCCTCAATGCGGTATTCGATAACTACGCGATGGGAATAGGTTCACCCGCGATGCTCTCGTATGTGGTGGCAATGGTGATAAGCTTGATGCTTGAGGGTAAAAGACGAACCTGGCTCGTGCTGATCGCCAGTATCGCGGCGTATCTAACCATAGGATTAGGACATATCCAAGGCACTTTGCCTGCGCCCCCCGTCTCCGTTCCCAGGGGGGTCTTCGGTAAGTGGGCAATCGACGTAATCTTCAGCTTCGTCGTTATATCCCTCCTACTCTGGTTCTTTTCCAAACAGCTACAAAAGTCTCTAGCTAAATCTCGCGAATATGCCGCGGAACTCGCGGAGCGGCAACGCGTGTCGGAACAACAGGCGCTGGAAATCCAAAAATTAGCAGAGTCAGATAAAGAGGCGCGCGGGGAACTGGAGCAAATGCTAAAAAAATACGACGAATTTGCCCAACGGGTAGCACAAGGTGATCTACGCGCTCATTTGAACGTCATGGCTACTACTGATATAGGTAGATTAGGCAGACGCCTCAACGGGATGGTCGCTAGTCTAAACGAACTCGCGCTACAAACTATCAAATCCGCACAGAATGTCGCTACCGTCTCCAGTGAGATAATGGCTTCCACCGGGCAACAAGCAACCAGCGCGCAAGAGCAAGCGGCAGCAGTAGCGCAAACAACCACTACGTTATCAGAGATCAAAAGCGTAGCTGAGGAGATGACGCGCCGCGCACAAGGCACCTCGGACTTAGCAACACAAACGGCAGAGATCTCCCAAACAGGGACGCAAGCGGTACAGGCTGCGGTGAACGGCATGAACAATATTCAGAGCCGCGTGGCAGAACTAGCAGAGATAATCTCAGAATTGAGTGAACAGACTCAACAGATTGACGAGATCATCACCGCGGTAGACCAGATCGCGGCACAGAGCCAGATGTTGGCGCTGAACGCGGCGGTGGAAGCCGCCCGCGCCGGAGAGGCGGGGCAAGGTTTCGGTGTTGTTGCTACGGAGGTACGCGCGCTGGCGGAGCGCAGTAAGATCGCGACGGGACGCGTGCGCGGGATAATCCAACAGATCCAACGGTCTACGAACACTGCGGTCGAAACGACTAACGAGGTAGGAAAGAGCGTACTGCAAGGTGAGAAACTCACTTCACAAGCCGGAGATGTGATCATCAAACTGGAAGATCAAAACCGCGACGCGGTGCAAGCAGCGGTGCAGATCGTAGCCAGCGCCCAACAACAAGTGGGAGGGCTGGAACAGGTGACCGATGCGATGAGTAACATAAACGCGGCGACTCAACAGACTGTAGACAGTGTAAGGCAAACTGAACAGGCTGCGAAAGATTTGAATGAACTAGCACAACAGATGACGCGACTAGTTGAAAGATATCAAGTTTGACGCTAAGCAACACAATTCTACAGGACTTACGCAAACCGCGCTGGAATTTACCGC
>CAZSIG010000737.1:0-2252 GCA_964606195.1 uncultured Anaerolineales bacterium | reverse complement strand
GGAAAATCTGCGTTCCATTAGTTACGCGTCAACAAATTGATATAAACTCTAATATTTATAGAAAGAGGAGGCTAAGAGAACAATGGCTGCGAAGGATGAATTGCGAGCAAAAATTGCAGAGTTGGAGAAGGCTAAAACTTTATCAGAACAAGAACAATTCTTGGCAGAGACGATGCTGAACGCCCCGCACGCGTTTGCCTCGGGGTATCCCGACGGTACGCTATACATCTGCAACCAAGCCTTTTGTGACCTGACCGGTTACTCTGAGGCGGAGCTGCGCGAGATCAACTGGGCGATTGACCTCACACCGGAGGATTGGCGCGATTTTGAGGCAGAGAAGCTGGCGGAATTGCACCGCACCGATGAGCCGCAGTTTTACGAGAAGGAGTATCTGCTCAAAGATGGAACGCGCATTCCGGTGGAACTCACGACAAGTCTAATTCGCGACGAGGCGGGTAATCCGGCGATGTATTACGCGTTTGTGTCCGACATCACCGCGCGTAAAGAGGCGCAGGAAACGGCTCAGAAACTTTATCAAATAAGCCGGGGGCTGAATGTCGCTACTACTGAAGATGAATTGTTAGAGGTTGCCAGCCGTCCGGGATGTGACGCGGGGGCGACTGAGGCGACATTGATGTATATTGATCTGGACGAAACCGGTGAACCAGAGTGGGTGAATTTCGTCGCGGTTTGGCGTCGCGCGAGTGATCCTCCGCTGCCCGCAGGGACGCGACTGCACTTGCCCGATTTTCCCCTGGCGCGGCTGTGGATAGATAATCCTGATAAGCCGCTATTCATCGCAAATGTGGATACGGATGAGCAAGTGGACGAGAACACTAGAGAGACGATGAAGCAATCGGGAAACCGCGCGCTGGTGATCGTGCCCCTGACTCAAACAGGACGTTGGGTGGGCTTGCTCAATATTAGTTGGAGTGAGCCGCATGAGTTCACGCCGCAGGAAGTGGAGATTTACAACGCCCTTCCCGCGTTGGTCGCTCCCGCGGTACAAAATCGGCGCCTGACGGCTAATTTGGAGCAGATGGTCGCGGAGCGTACCGCGGAGGTAAAGCGCAATCAGATGTTATTGGAAACTTTTCTGAATAACTTCCCTGACCTCGCGTTTATTAAAGACAAACAGGGGCGCATCATTCTGCACAATCGACAATTGGAGATTATGTTCTCCGCTGAAGAAGGTTCACTCTTGGGTAAAACCGTCTACGATTTGGTGCCTAAGGAGGTGGCAGACGCGATTTGGGCTACTGAGAAACAGGTACTGGAGACAGGAAAGACGGTAGAGATAGAAGAGGAAGTCCCGCAAGATGATGGACTGCACTTCAAAAAGACGATCAAATTCCCTCTCAGCAACGCGCAGGATGAGGTATACGCGGTCGGAGGGGTGACTGTTGATATAACGGAGATTAAGCAGAAGGAAAGGGAATTGAGCATATTGGGCGCGGCGGTGGAGCAGTCCGCTGATGGAATCGCAATAGCCGATATGCAAGGGAAAATTCAGTTTGTTAATAATGCTTGGGCGAAAATGCACGGTTATACCGTAGAGGAACTCGCCGATAAACCGCTGAGTATGTTCCATACTGAGAAACAACTTCAGGAAGAGGTGCTACCATTCAACGAACAGGCGATGGAAAACGGTCAACATGAAGGTGAGGTCGGGCACGTAACCAAAGTGGGCGCGGTTTTCCCCACGTTGATGACTTCTACGATATTGAAAGATGAGAATGGTGAACCTTTTGGGCTTGTGGGGATAGCCCGCGATATTACGGAACAGAAACAGAGACAGGAATTGATCTCCCGCCTCAAATCTCTGATCGATAATACCAACGACTTTGTCAGCACATCCGATTTGGAAGGGAATATACTTTACACTAATCCCGCGGGATTAGCGATGGTCGGGCGCGCGAGACAAGAGCAGACTATGGGAAAAATCTCTGACTTTCATTCTGCTGAATGGAATCAAAAGATTGGCGAGGAATACTTGCCCGTCGTCATGGAGAAGGGGATTTGGTCAGGTGAGTTGGAGATGCAGCACGTGGATGGTTCAGCCATTCCTATCTCAGGGGTTATCATGTTGATCAGGGATGACGCGGGGGCGCCGATGGGGTTCGGCGCCATCTACCGCGACATCACCGAGCAGAAGCGGATGCAAGAGGAACGCGAACGCTTGCAGCAACAGGCATTAGAGGCTCAACAGCAGGTAATTCAAGAACTATCTACGCCGATCATTCCGATTATGG
>CAZSIG010000736.1:0-2255 GCA_964606195.1 uncultured Anaerolineales bacterium | reverse complement strand
CCTTAGTGCCAATATATCGCGTACATTTTCTGTAAGTGCCATAATCCCAACTCTTGCTGTATGTCAGCCAAATTTCCCGGTTGTTCAAGCAGTACGCCAACCGCGTTCCTCTCATCGACTAATCTATCAATTCTAAAGCGTCTAATTGTAGTTTGGTTATATCATTTAGCCGCCCGTCCTGAAGGCGGTACTTCTCAAATAGTCCTAATAATTCGTAATCTGAATACCGCGTCAATACTTTGACACACCACGCAAATAAGGTTCTAAGCCCCGCGCATGTATCTGCTCGCGATAAAACGTGTTCCGTGTTAATACGCTCAAGAATGGCACCCCCGTCATCAACTTCCCGAAAGGCGGGATATAATCTTTTCAATTCATTTTTGGGATGTCTAATGGTTTCTACATCCCCGTCATAATCTTCTAGTGGGGGATTTAGTTTCAAAACAGCATTAACGGCTTGGGCATTCGCGAAGTAGTATGCTTCTAGCATATACACTAAGAAATGCACGGCGGCGCGGCGTTGTTGTTTATCAGATAATACAGTGTCTAGTGCATGTCGGTAGCGGTCAAAGATTTGTTGCGCCTGAGCGCGACGATCGTATTCCAAATCATCTATCAATATGACAAAGTTACATTCAGCGCGGCTTAAGTACGTCCTGGCAGGAAACCCAATTTTGGCAGCGTCTTTATCAGGAATAGTCTTGCCCGCGCCGACCATCTGCAATTTTCGCTTGGCTGAGGTAATAGGGCTAAGCTGTCCGCTAAATTGTATGACCTCGAAGTTACAAATCTTGGTTTCAGCCATCAGGGATTTGAACAGTTTGGGTAGATGCGCGCGTTCACTTTTGCCTGTAACGATCAAGCCAAAATTAAAAAAATAGCATGATGTATTTTCTGCGAGTGAGCGCGGTGTAGTGCTCACTGCGGGATTATTCATGGGTTCTGCTCCGTAACCGCGCTCTTACTTTGGCGGGCAATCATCTCCGCCATATAAAGCGCACCGACTGCATATTCGTCTAGTAAATCTTTGATTTCCACCATCTCACTGACGCGGGTCATAATAGTTTCCCTAGATTCTCCCATCTCCACTGCTAATATATTCTCCGGGGTGAATTGACTCATCAAGACAGGCGAGTGAGTAGCAATGAAAATTTGCTTGTCCCACTCTGTGGTGGCAAGTTTGACTGCTTCGGCGAAGATAGAAAGCGCGAAAGGATGCAGTGATATTTCAGGTTCATCGTACAAGAGCAGCGCGGGGCGGTTCTGTCCCTCAGCGAACAACGTGGTCAAAAGTATGAGCATCTGCAAGTGTCCGTCCGATACACCAGATGCCAGAACGGGCTGCCGGCGTTTTTCCTCTAAAAAACTAGCGTAAACTGTATTTGGCCCCGTTTGCTCAAATAGCAAGTCTTGGAAAGAAATAGGGAAACTCTGACGCATGAAATTGATGATAGTATCATATCGCTTATCCAGAGCGCGTTTATCGTGCAGGTTTCGTAAGACTGACCATAAATTTTGTCCCCGGTCCCATACCCAAGTGTGATAATGTGATTCAGAACCGCGAGTCTTGAGTCCATATAGGTCGAGGTTACGGGAATCGTACAGATGTACAAAGTGTAATAATCTATCTAGCTCCTCAGCAGCGGGCGGTGAACTCTCCTCCAAATCCTGATACCTAGTAAAAGCTAATTTCTCCGGTTCCCGGAGCGTAATTGACATCGGATCAGGAAATTTACTGTGATAAAAATTGACCTCATTACTTCCTACCTTACGGTCTATTAAACAAATATCGCGCTCTTTGGAATATAAAATTTCGCCTACAAAAGGTTCAATCCTACCAGCGGAAAGCCCTAATAAAATTTCATACTCCGCCAAATCAGTTTCTAGTTTGATTGAGATATTAGCTTTCTCATCAGCTCCATCCCACAACATACCAATACCATGGCTGCGTTCAGAGGAAGCTAAGTCCACCCCGCGTATAGCGCAATCACGCACAAACCATAGCATATCCAAAAATGAAGATTTGCCCGCTCCATTTGGACCAAACAAAATATTTAATGGTTTTAGCTCTATTGCCACATCTGCCAATGAGCGAAAATTGCGAACGCGTACATTCGTTAACCTGTTGGACATAACTCATCCTCCATAAGTGAAGAAACTTCGCGGTTACATTCGATACTTTATACAGGTATCGAATATGCTAATTCAAATTAATCCTTCTACCCTTAACATCCACTCGCGGTCCGCCATCTATA
>CAZSIG010000735.1:0-2257 GCA_964606195.1 uncultured Anaerolineales bacterium | reverse complement strand
GCTCATCGCCCAGCAGATTTTGGCAGACGATGCGGTGTCGCTGGTCGGTGCAACTGAGGCGCGCGATACCGCGTACATCGGCAAAGACGCGGGGGAGCTATTAGGCAAACCTGCGCTGGGTTTCGTTGTCTCGGATGACCTCGCGGGCATCGTCGGAGACGCGGACGTTGTCATAGATTTCACGCGCCCCGAAGCGTCTATGCAGCATTTGGAAATCGCTCGCGTGGCGGGCTGTGCCATCGTCATCGGCACGACCGGTTTTGAGGCGGCGCAGATGGCGCAGGCGCGCGAACTTGCAAAAGATATGCGAGTGGTGCTCGCGCCGAACATGAGCGTGGGAGTGAACGTCGTGTTCAAAATCGCGCAAGATTTAGTGCGGCTGCTGGGAGAGGGATACGACATCGAAATCATCGAGGCACATCATCGCCTGAAGAAGGACGCGCCATCCGGCACCGCGTTGAAGCTGGCGGAACTCGTGGCGGAGGCGCGCGGTGTCGATTTGGCGAGCGCGGCGAGATACGAACGGCACGGGCGCATCGGAGAACGCCGCGATGCTGAAATCGGTATCCAGACGGTCAGGGCGGGCGACATCGTGGGCGAGCATACACTGATTCTCGCGGGCGGCGGCGAGCGCGTCGAATTGATTCATCGCGCCCACAGCCGAGACAATTTCGCGCGCGGCGCGGTGCGCGCGGCGAAGTGGCTCGTAAATCAACCGCCCGGTTTTTACGATATGTGGGATGTTTTGGAGGTGAAATAGACTTATGGAGATAAAAGTAGCGAAACGGGTGAAGAAGCTGCCGCCCTATCTGTTCAAGGAGATTGACCGACTGCGCGAGGAAGTCCGCGCTAAGGGGGTAGATGTGATCGATCTGGGCGTGGGCGACCCCGACCAACCGACGCCACCACACATCATCGCGGAGCTGCAAAAAACCTCTGCCGACGCCGCGAACCATCGCTATCCCTCGTATTCGGGCATGCACGATTTCAAGTACGCGGCGGCGCGGTGGTACCAACGCCGCTTCGGGGTAGAGTTGGACCCACAAACGGAAGTGGTCTCGCTCATCGGCTCGAAAGAGGGGATCGCGCACTTTCCGCTCGCGTTTATCGACCCGGGTGACGTGGCGCTGATCACCAGCCCCGGCTATCCGGTCTATCGCGTCGCGACGATGTTCGCGGGCGGCGAGAGCTATCTTTTGCCCCTGAAGCGGGAGAATGGGTTTCTACCTAATCTGGCGGAGATTCCCGCGAATGTCTTGGAGCGCGCGAGATTGCTCTTCTTCAATTATCCCAATAACCCCACCGCGGGGGTAGCCGATGTGGATTTTTTCACCAAGACGGTGGAATGGGCGCGCGAGCACAACATCATCTTGTGTCACGACGCCGCGTACACCGAGTTGGCGTACGATGACTACCGCGCCCCGAGCATGTTGGAAGTGCCGGGCGCGCGCGATGTGGCGATTGAGTTTCATTCGCTCTCTAAAACCTACAACATGACCGGCTGGCGTATCGGGTTCGCGGTCGGCAACGCGGAGTTGGTAGCTGGGTTGGGCAATATCAAGAGCAACATCGATTCGGGGGTGTTTCAGGCGGTGCAGTGGGCAGGTATCGCCGCGCTGGAGAGCGCGCCAGAGGTCACGGCGAAGATTGTGGAGACTTATCGAGAGCGCCGCGACACGCTGATTGCCGGACTGCGCGGTATCGGCATCGATGCCCCTGCGCCCCAAGCGACCTTCTATGTCTGGCTACCGGTTCCCGATGGTTATACCTCGCAGGAGTTCACCGCGCTGTTGCTGGAACGCGCCGGTATCGTCACCACGCCGGGCAATGGTTTCGGCGCCGCGGGCGAGGGGTATATTCGTATGGCGCTGACGGTGGATAAGGCGCGGTTGGAAGAGGCGGTGGATAGGATGGCTAAGATTGGGTTTTAGTTATTCTCGCGGGCTAAATCCTGCGACTATATAAGGAGTAGGACTCTCTCGAAGTCGCGCAGTTTGGATAATATGTCACCCTGAGCACGGCGAAGGGTCTCGTTCTCCCGCTAAGTTTATTCATTACTAATCAACAGGTACTGGTTGTCGCGAAAACGAGATGCTTCGCTACGCTCAGCATGACATCTTGAAAAAGAGCTGATTAGAGGTTTTGACCACGCGGTTTGTACTTTGAGAAAGCCCTAATATAAGGAGACGGGAAATGGAAAAAAGGGAGTTGATTTCGTATTGCGGGCTGTACTGTGGCAACTGTCGCGCTTACAACA
>CAZSIG010000734.1:0-2266 GCA_964606195.1 uncultured Anaerolineales bacterium | reverse complement strand
CCGCGCCGCGTAGCTCGGTACATCTCGGAGACGGCGCGGTTTGGATATTCGAGATGTTCCAACACCGCCTCACAGTAGATCGCGTCTACCGAATTGTCGGCGTAGGGCAACTCGTAAGCATCGCCGACCACATCCACATTGGCGAAGAGGGCGACGTTCAGGTTCACTAACTTCGCATGAACGCGGCGCGGTCCTCCTCCGATGGATAGACAAAGCGCGTCATTCGACTGTGTTTCGATTACCTCTCGAAACGCGGCGCGCGCCCCCGCGCTGCGGAAATCCCCCCCTAATTTATCTACCAATTGCTGGAAAAGTGCCTTTAACGATACGCCTTTCTCGTAGCGCGTATATTCCTGTTCCATGCCTCCGTTTTGCTGCGCCAGATAATCCCTTTGCCGCTCCTGGTCGGAAATCAGCACCGGCACCCCATTTATCAGTGGATAACTGAATTGCCCGTCGCGATTATGCAAGAACTCCCCGCGCGCGGTCAGTCGCTGATGAGTGACCGGACATACGAGCTTGCCTGATTGGATTTGTTTCTCAATGCTCAGCATAATTTTTTCTCATTAACCACAAAGTTCACAAAGGACACTAAGTTTATTCTTACCTCGAATGATAACTTGTGACCGCGTATGAACTTTATTGAGCCAACCCCCTAGTGCTCTTGGTGTCCTTTGTGGTTGATTAGTAGTGCTGCTTTTCTCTATCACTTACATCTTTGCCACTACTTAAAAACGAATTACGCGGTATATTGCGTACATTACGCATCACGTTTTACGTTTTACTCATTACTCATTAGCGTAACACTATCACCGCGCGGTTCACCGTCGGCATCATAAACCGGCAACCGCTCCCCCGTCTCCCAATAATACATGCCCGCGACGAGGTGATAATCACCATTCGCGATGTCCGCCGGAATGGTTAAAACGTGCGCGTCCTCGATGATTTCGCCCGGCTGCCACGCGGTGGTCGGATAGGCGTTATTCTGCGGCTGGCTATCGTGTTGGGCGCGGAGTTGTCCCTGTTCATCCAGCAGATGCACGAACACGGTGTAATCGCGGTCTAGCGCGGCGTGGGCTTGCCAGTATAGCGTCACGCGTATATCAGCACCGGCGCGGTACTCTTGTTCGTTCAGATTGTAGCCTAAAAACGCGATATTTTCACCCACTTGCCAATCGAGGGCATAGTCTAGTTGTAAATCTGCCCGCGTCGGGGCGTACGCCGCGCTGTGAATGTTGATAGGCTCAAGCAGCAGATGATTCTCGCCCGCGCGTGCGCCGTCAACGATATGGGCGCGGTGTTGGCTGGGAAAGGTGTACATCCCCAATGCCAGATGATAACGCCCCGGCAGCGCGCTTGTCCAGCCTGCCAAATTGTACCAATTTATCGTTATATCGCCAACGGCGCGATCGTCGTCTTCGTAAACCAGCATATCTTTCTGCGCCACCAGATCTTGTTGATAATCGAGCAGGTGAGTGAACAAAGTGTAACCTTTGTCGGGCGGCGCGGTGGGAACGAAGTCGCCAATGTGCCAGGTAGTGATGACGGGAATATTCGCTCCGACCACTACGCTCTTCGGAAAAGTGCAATCGAGTATCTCTACTCCGTTGGCTAGTTTAGCCAACGCGGCATCGGTTAGTAATTTTGCTCGTAAATTTGGTATGCGCGGCGCGGGGAGACGGTAGAACTTGAACACCTCTTCTCCCCCTAGCGCGACGACGCGCGTATCCGCAATCTCCTCACCCCATTCCGTCAATATCTCCGCCGCGACCGGCTGGTTGGGAGCGAGGAGAAAGATGAGGTCGCGCGTGGTATCAGGAATGGTAAATGCTTGGGGCGAAAATCGCAACTCGACCGCGTCGCGGTTCACGTAGCGAAAACAGGGATAAAAATCGCGCGCCGCGGCGCGACTGGTGTTGGTGTCATAGATGACGTGAATCGGCGCGTCATCGAGTGTGCGCGAGATGCGTTCGGCACGGTGCGTCAGATCGAGATGAAATTGCAGCGGCATCCCCGCGGTTTGCAACACACCGTGCTGTGCCATGTGCTGCGGTACGCGCCACGAGACGTAGACTTGAAGCGTTATGATGACGCCGAAGATGCTGGCCACGATCACTAACACAGTTTTGTTCCTAGTAGCGTGGCGCAAGAAGGCTGCCGCCGCGATGCCGATGATGATGAATTGTGCGGGTTGTAGAATTATGAAATAGTGCGGGATGAGGTGAACGGAGCGGTAGAGGGTGGCGACGATTGGCGTCGCGAACCA
>CAZSIG010000733.1:0-2275 GCA_964606195.1 uncultured Anaerolineales bacterium | reverse complement strand
CCCGCCGCCGCGCACAGTTCCGCCGACGGTTCTTGCCCCAACAGCAGTTCCTCAACCGCGGTGGCGCGCTTGAATCGCGCGAACGATGCGCCGGGCACCATGCGCGCCACTGAAACCCTCCCCGCGTCGTCGAGCGCGCCGATAGCCGCCAACGACAACCGCGCAATCGCCATCGCGCGGCGTCTGCCGATACGCAAAAACGCGGTTCGCGCGTTCTCCGGCAGCGGGTCAAACTCAAACGCGCTAATCAGCGCGCCTTGCGGCAGACAATTACGGTGCGTCCCCGTCACCAAATCTGTGACCGGCATCCGCTGTTCGCCGTCAGGCGTGACGATGACCGCCTCCGCGTCGAGGCAAACCAGCACCGGCAGAGTATCAGCACACGCCGCGGCGTTGGCGACGTTGCCCGCGATAGTGCCAATATTTCTAATCTGCGGGCTGCCTAGTTGGCGACACGCTTGAATCAGAAATGGCACCTCTCGCTGTAGCAATTCGCTCTGAACCGCCTCGCTGTGCGTCACCGCGCCGCCGATGGTAATTCGTCCATTCTTTTCGATTGCTCGCAACTCTGGCACGCGAGTTATATCTACCACGCGGTCGCAGGGAGCTTCACCGTTCTTGATTTGTAAAACTAGGTCTGTACCCCCCGCTAAGACGCGGCTGTACAGACCCGGTTCATTTAGAAGCTCCACTGCTTCTACCAGACTGTGAGCGCGTACATAAGAGAAATCGCCCATAGTAAGTATCTCCTTTCATCTTTGAAATATTTTGTGAAACGTGAAGACGTAAAACGTGATGCGTGATGCGTAAAATGTACCGCGTACTTTGCTGATCTTCTTCACGTTTCACGTTTCACGCTTTACGTTTCACGCCTCACGCATGATGATATTCATGCGCGGCGTCCGTCTCCAACGCGCCGCCTAGCTTCTCCAGCGCGGTACTCAGTACATCGTTCGCGTCATGTACCAGTTTGGCAGCCCGCTCGATGTCCGCCGCGACATCTACGTTATCCATAGCCCGCGCCTTCTCCGCCCAATCGGCGAATTCATGGGCGTGGGCATGATTATGCTCTATCCAGTGGGGCAGTAAAATCCTCAATTTATCCAGGTCAGTTTTCTCTGCCATTATTTCTCCTCCGCGACAAGCGTAATAGTGTGTTTAAGTAAGTCCATCCGTTCCACGCGAGCGCGCACTATCTTTGGCTCATCAAAGAATGTCGCGATGCGCAGCCCTTCAGGCGTCTGTTCCAATGATATGACTTCGCGCATCAGTTCGGTTTTTTCACCATCTTTTACCAGAAATACAGTTGATTGGCACATTTATGCCTTTTTCCTCCTTGGTGAGTTTTACTGGGGCAACTCAGCTTTGTGGGGTAGATTATGATAAGCCACGCTGCCACGCGGCGCGTAATGCCCACGTAGGGCGGCTTTCTTAGCCGCCGTTCTAGATCATGATCACCCAAAACGGCAGGTATGGAAACCTGCCCTACCCCACGAATCCGCGTAGAGCCGTTTTAATTTCTGATTTCAAAACTGAAGATCTCACTCATAGGAGTGACTTCGATCCACTGAGGTTCTCCTTCTTCATTGACACCCGCGTCGCGGAGAACGCGCACCGTCCAGTTATACTCACCCATAGGGAATATTTCCGCGCTTATTTCATAGTGCATAGAGTTAGTCCAGGCGATGCCATGCGGTTGTTCGTAGAGCTTATTCCATACCATCACGTCAAACCATTCGTTGGAATTTAAGACGCGGTGCCACGTCCACTCCATTTTGAATTTGATATTTTGATTGAATACACTCTTATCTTCTGGTTGTAACAATTTAGGTGGAGCTTCTTTTTCTAAAACTGGGGGACTGGTGGCGGTAAACATTGGCGAAGGTATCGCGGTTGGTGAAGGAAGAGTAGGAGGAACTGTTTTGGCAACGGGAGGTGAAGTGGCATTCGGCATAGCTGGCGCGGTGGTGGGAGTAGATGGCTGCACTGAGGAAGATGACTCTAAAGTTGGTAAGATGACCGGCGTAGATGTAGCCGCGATATTCGGCGCGATATGGGGGCGCGAGGTGGCTATCTGATTATGCTGTACCGCCGACGAAGCAGAGTCACAGCCCGCGGTTGTAATGCAGAGTATGAAGCACCAGATTACGCGATATTTAGAAGATAACAAACGAGTTAAAGCCATCGCGAAGTTCCCTCTTCTGCCAATCCTCATACATAAGTAGTGGTTAAATGGTAAGTGATAGTTAAAATGCTAACTATTCAACCACCAAGG
>CAZSIG010000732.1:0-2282 GCA_964606195.1 uncultured Anaerolineales bacterium | reverse complement strand
GCATCGCGTCGTCAATACGCCCCGCCGCGTTGATGCGCGGTCCCAGCACAAACCCGATGGTAAAGGCGTCCACCTGTCCAGGCTGCACCCCCGCGGTCGTGAACATCTTACGCAATCCGAGCCGTCCGCCGCCGTTCGCGACGTCAAAATCGTTCGGCATAATCTGGTTCAATTGTACCAATCCTTGCTGTACTAATACGCGATTCTCATCCACCAGCGGAACGACATCGGCAACTGTGCCTAACGCCACCAAGTCGAGCAGGTCTTCCACGTTCATCGCGCAGGCGCCATTTATCGGCGCGTGCCGATTGACGAGCAGCAACGCCTGTGCCAGTTTGTACGCGATACCGACGCCCGCCAATTCGCGAAACGAGTAACTCTCATCAGGTCGCTTGGGATCGATTACCACCAGCGCGGGCGGCAGCTCCTCCCCAACCGAATGATGGTCGGTGATGATAATATCCAATCCCAAGCTGTTTCCGTAAGCGACCTCCGCGATAGAGCGAATTCCGCAATCCACCGTGACGATGAGCTTAATCCCCTCATCTGCCAATTTCTTCAGCGCGTCCTTGTTCAACCCGTACCCCTCATCCACGCGGTGCGGGATATACGGCATGACTCGCGCCCCCAACGCGTTCAACGCGTCAGATAGAACCGCCGTCGCGGTGACGCCATCCGCGTCGAAATCCCCGTAAATGGCAATCGGCTCATCACTACGAATCGCCTGCCGCAGCCGCGTGACCGCCTTCTCCATATCCTTGATTTTGAACGGGTTTCCCAACTCCGGACGCGGTTCGAGGAATATCTCCACCGCTTCGGGGGTCTGCATTCCGCGATTATACAATAGTTGTACGATGATGGCTGGAATCTTAGCCAAAAAGGCTATATGGTCCGCCGGAGCGCGGGGGGCAACCCGCCACCGGCGCGGTAAGCTACTAAACATAACACCTCACAAAGAATAGCTCTCAGCTTTCAAAAGAGACTTCCGAAGTCTCCAATACTTCGGAAGTCTGAAAACTGTGCAAGTTTTATATTGAAAGCACAGTATAACATAAACGGATACGCGGAGCAAACGTAGGGGCAAATCTATGTAGGGGCAAACCTATGTGTTTGCCCTATGTAGAGGTAAACCTACGTGTTTGCCCTCTTGGTTGGGTTTACAATTCGCACTTTACCCAAAAACATTCGCGTCTCCGCATACTGTCCCCGGTCATCCACCACCGGCAACCGCTGGCGCGTCGCCGCGTCGTATAAGCCGACCTCCACATCATAGACCCCCGCGGGCGCGTCCGAATTTATCGTTATGTGATGTTCGTCACGAATAATCTCACCCGGCTGCCACGCGGAGGTCGGCGCCGCGCCCTCCTGCGGCGGACTGTCGTGCTGCCCCGCGATATGGTCGCGCTCGCCGATGATGTGTGTGAAGACAGTGTAGTCGGTCTCCAGCGGCGCGGTGGCGCGCCAGTACAGCGTCAGCGTGACCGTCTCACCGGGCGCGGCGCGGCGCGTGTCCATGTCGTACCCCACGAGCATAATACGCCCGGCGAAGTTGCCCGCGACCGCGACGCCGCCGAGCGCGCTATCGCGCCGCGCCACCGATACGCTTCCGAAGCGCGCGTGGTCTGTTCGCTCATCGACTACGGGCAACCGCGCCCCTGTATCAAAATCGTACAATCCCACCGCGAAGTGTCCCTCGAACGGCGTGAACGCGGTTTCGGGAATGACGATGCGGTGTTCGTCGGCGATGACCTCGCCCGCGCGCCACGCTTGTGTGGGATAGTTGCCACGCCCCGGCGCGCTGTCGGTCTGCGCGACGATTAGGTCATACTCGTCTAGCAGATGCACGAAGACACTGTAGCTCGTCTCCATCTCGCGCCGCGCCTCCCAATAAAGCGTGAGATAGACCGCGTCACCCGAATGAAGCTGTTCCCCCGCGTACGATAAATCATAACCAATCAGCCGCGCCCGGTTCGCGAAATTAACATCGAGGCGGTGCGGTATCGCCGCGACCTCCGCCGCGGAGAGTGGCGCAGGGCGCGCGTAAACCGGCGCGATGTATTGAAATGGGAAGATGAGCGCGGTGACGAACATGACCGCGCCGATGAGGATGGTGACTATGGGAGAAAAGACCTCACCCCCAACCCCCTCTCCACTACGTAGAGAGGGGGCAATCGAGTGCGGCTTCACCGCCTCTCTATATAGTGGCGGGGTAGCGGCGGGACGCGGTTTCTCCCCCTCTCCATGTAACGGCGCGGGAGCAACGGGGTGCGCCTTCTCCCCCT
>CAZSIG010000731.1:0-2282 GCA_964606195.1 uncultured Anaerolineales bacterium | reverse complement strand
GCCCATTCGAAGAAATCCATCGCGTCACCTAGTTCTCCTCTTTCAAAACGATTATGAAAATCGCGCGACTTCATATTGTAACGTGCTTCAAAAGTTTGTAAGTCATTTTCATATATGTGCAATCGCGTATATTGTTGTGATAGAATCGCGGATAACAACTTACTTAACACTAAATCCAAATCTTTTTCGTCTCTGTAAGCGTCTTTCAGTAATTCCAATTTAGTTTGTACACTAGCCATGCTCTCTTCTTATCCCTCTGTGATATAGTCCTCATTATCAAACTTTACTCGTTACGCTTCTCGCCAAAAGATATGCCTGATGATTCCGCGCAGGAAGTTCATCGCGCCGATGAGTAGTACCAATCCGAACATTCCGCCCATTCCTAGGATCAATGCCTGACCTAAACCGCTTAGGACGTTCATGATTGGATTTCTCTGCTGCGGCGCGGCGACCTGTGGTGCGGCGCCGGTGGGACTGGGTGACGCGGTGGGTTGAATGATGGTCGGCTGTGCAACTATCACCGTCGGCTTGATTTGCGTGGGGGCAGGGGTGTTGGTCAGGCGCGGCGCGAAAGTGGGGGTGACCGATGTCTCTGGCGTAGGTGTCTCCGTAGGTCCGGTGTTCGCGACGGTGATTTGGCGCACGAAGTAATCCTCATAATTCCCATCGCGGCGCACGACGCGCAATCTTAAGCTATAAGTGCCATCGGGAACTATGGCGGTGTTCCAAGTTTCGAGTACGCCGTCAAGGACTAAATTCTCGTGCGTGACGCCGATTAACACCCATTGGTTGCTTGGATTAGGTTCGGGGCCATAATGAATCTCGTATTTCCAGAAGTTGGGATGGCTCGCGCTGCCATTGATGGTGACTGTACCACGGACCGCGGCGTTCATGCGCGGTGATGTAATCTCTGAGCGATCTTCCTGTACCAATGGCGCGGCAGACGCGGTAAATGTGTAAATGAGCAAATAAGCAAATAAACAAGCGAGCAGATAAGAGAATCCGCGCACTAATTTGCCAATTTGCCTGATTTGCCGATTTGCTGGTTTGTCGATTTGTTGATTTATTAGTCTGTTCATTTCACCTCAATCTCATAATCCAATGGTACTAACTGCATCCAGGTTTGCCCCGGTTTGAATGGTATAGGCTTGCCCTCCGCGTCCAGAAAGCGCATCATCTCCTCGCGTTCGGTGCGTTCCCATGTCCCTTCCCACATTAAGCCATCGCGAAACAGGAAAAACTTTCCTGTGCCAGTCAAGACAATGTTTATCGATGTATTACCCAAGCTGTCTTCGACTATATCGGTATCCTGATGCTCCGCGAAGATTATCACCACGTTGCTCGGCGCAATCGGTTCATCTGTCGCGGCGTCAGTTTGTAACTCATCTACAATGTAGCGCACATACGCGCCCTTGTCCGCGTCGTATTTATAAGTAACCACGCAATTTTTAGGATAAGGTATCGTGACTTCTTTTGCGGGATTCGCGCCTGGTGGCGGCTCGGGCGAGAACTCAAAACCGCGCAATTGTACTGCTTGTTCCTGACCGCGTGATTGTAAGTATTCACGAATCGCGGGAATGCCGGTGAAGAGCCGCCCGCGCCAGTCCTTGTTCTTTTTGTAATAATAGGGCGTCGAGTGGAAGTATTCGTCTAAGTCCACGATACCCGATTCTTTTATCTTGTAACGCACGGCATCACTCGCGCCGGAGTGCGCCAGCGCGGCGTGATACTGCGGCACGATTTCGAGGTTGATCAAGCGCGCGCTGCGCACCGGTCCCACATTCTCTGGGTCATCGGCGAGGAATACCCCCGTATACCGCGTCACGCCCCAGCCATCCATGATGTCCTCATAGACTATATCCGCGTCTCCCAAGCCGGTCTGCGGGCGAATGACCGGATCGTTGCCGATGCGCACCATCACCGGGCGGCGTTGCAGCTTCGCGGGATCGTCCACCATCACGCCGGTCAAGGGATTCTCATGCGGATCCCGCGTCGGCGTCGGGGTGAGCGTCGGCGTTGGCGTCTCGGTCGGCGTGGGGGTGTCGGTCGGCGTGGCAGTGACGGATGGTGTATGAGTCAGCGTAGGTGATGGCAATGAAGTATCCGTCGCGGTAGGTTGTACGGGAGTCGCGGTGACGAGGACGACGGGACGCGGGGTCTTGGTGGGAGTTGGTGTCGGCTCTGGTTTGCCGCAGCCGGTCAGGGGCGCGGTAAGGGTGATGGTTAATGCGAATAAAGAGAATAGATTTAATTTAGGTTTTTTTATTGATTTGAGCATAAGT
>CAZSIG010000730.1:0-2286 GCA_964606195.1 uncultured Anaerolineales bacterium | reverse complement strand
TAATCCCGCGCCGCGTACGGTGTTGTATGATGAGCTACCTCAAGAGCTATGTTGGCTTAGCGGTGGCGATGTCATCACGGGACGAAACCCTGAGGGGTGCGGGGGAATTATCACTTGGTCGTTGGGTATGTTGCCGCCGTTGTCGGTTACACAGAGGACTATTGTAGTTAGCATGGCAACAGGCTTGCCAGACCAATACAGAATAGATAATAGAGTCCGCGTCTCATCGAACGGAATTGAGAATTCAGCACATGGATATGTACTCGTAGATGCTCCGCTTATCTTAGCGTATAAAGAAGACGAATCCACTATGCCGGTCGCGCCAGGTGATGTAGCAGAATACGCGTTATATCTGTACAATGACGGTCATGCTCCCGCAACTGATGTCATAGTGCGCGATATTATGCCCCCAAATACCACTCTCATCCCTAGTTGGGATGTTACCGAAACCAACGGTATTATTACCTGGACGTTAGATCAGCTAGATTTAGGATCATCTGGAGATTGGCTTCGTTTTATTCAATTAAAGATAGATAATCCTCTTCCGCAAGGTATAGAATTCATTACCAATTCTTTCATGGTCACCTGTGCAGAGGGTATCACCGCGGTATCGAACGTCGTTACAACGCCAATTACGGTAAATCCCTCGCTGACCGTAGATTTACGCGCCATTCCCGACGGTTTCGTCGCGCCGGGCGAATATATCACTTATCAGATATTCTTCACTAACTCGGGCAACGTTGCTTTGTCAAATGTGATAATTGAGACCTCAGTACCCGACGCGACCGCGCTGGTGACTGCGACTTCTCCCTTTACCTTAACAGGAGATATGATACGCTGGACACAAGATGTGATACCGGGCGCGCCGTTACCAGGGTTTACTGGCACAGTTTATTTGACAGTACGCGTGAATAAACCGATTAGCGCGGGAATAACTAGAATATTCAACGAAATAACCGTTCGCTCCCAAGCACCGACAGTACATGAAGAAATTTTTCACCATCTGAAAACACATCCGAAACTGTATTTCACCGCTACTAACATTCCATCAGGGGCTATTCATACAGGAGAAGTTATAACCTATTCTTTTGCTTATACCAACGCGGGTGATGTGGAGATAACTTCTATAATTCTAACAAGCACTGTACCGACCAATACTACATTCCGCGATGCTACTGGCGATTATACTGTAATTAGTGATGTGGTGAGATGGAACATCGGAGCATTGCCCGGCGCATCTCTCGATGGGTATACCGGAACGCGGCAGTTCCGCACTCAAGTAGATCATCCTCTCGCGTTAGACACGGCGTTGGCAATTACGGCGTGTGCTCAATTGAATAGCGCTTCAATCATTACCAGCCACGCGGTCACACTTGTCAATCCTATCACTGTACAGTGCGCGCTCTCTCTTGAGATCAGCAACTTGTTAAACTCAACCGTTGGACCGGGAGACCAAATACACTATCGAATACACTACACTAACACCAGCGATATAGGCTTGCCTACAGTTACAATAACAGCCTCCATACCTGAAAACACCGCGTTGTTGAATACTGACGGAAATTATCACCCTGTAGAAAGTCTTGTCACTTGGAATCTTGGTAGTATTCCCGCTTTTCCATTCTCTGGCAGCACAGGGGAGACACTACTAGATGTACGCGTTGATAATCCATTAGCCGCCGCGTATTTTATCACTACTAATGCCCTGGTGAACAGCCTCGATGGCGTTGATGCTCAAGCTCAGCACACTGTCGCGATCAGTGCTACACCAGATTTGCGCCTTGATAAGGTTATCGGCTCAGTTCGCGGAGTCGATGTGGTTAATGTGATTGATCTCTCCGGAAGCATGGCGGGAGAGTGGGGAGAAAAAACCAAACTCGCGGCGGCGAAAGAGGCATTGATTGCATTCAACAATCTCTTAATTTCAGGACAGGGTGATCAGGTAGGTTTAGTCAGTTTTGGCGCCACTAAAGTTATCAGTGGAGATAATGAATTCTTTTGGGCGCGGCGCGAAAGCTCCTTGACAGGAGATATAGGAGAAGTTAATGAAATCATTAACTCCTTCAGCCCAGGTTTTTCAACACCTTTGGCGGATGGGGTGCGCTTGGGACGAGAGACTGTATTGGATTCGCTATATCACCGACCTCGCAATCAGGCAGTACTGATCATCGCGTCTGATGGTCAAGCAGATGTAGGATTAGATGGCAGGCGTATAGATTACGAAACAGCCGGTCTCCAAGCCATCGACCAAGCCGCGCTCGCAAAGGACGCGGGCATCATCATCTT
>CAZSIG010000729.1:0-2286 GCA_964606195.1 uncultured Anaerolineales bacterium | reverse complement strand
CTAAATTCCAAAGACTTCGCTAGCGCGAACAGAAAGTTCGCGTCAATTCGTGAAATTAGTTTGCCCGCGATGTACTAGCGCGAACAGAAAGCTCGCGTCAATTCGTGAAATTAGTGGCAAACAAAAGGAAAATAGAGCATGAATAAGATAAAAGAACTATGGCACAGGCTGACCGCGCTGCAATCTACGGGCGACGAAGCGCGGCGCGAATATATGACTAAAGTGATATTGGTCATCTTGAACATTGCCGGGCTGATTTTCTTCATCACGTTCATCATCGCGTGGCTCGCGGGCGCCTTACCTATTGTAAGTGTGCTGCTAACTGTAGTGATAGACACTTTGCTCGTCGCAAGTTTATGGTTGGCGCATCACGAGCGGTGGAGACTCGCCAGTTATGTTCCACCAGTGATGTTTTTGTTTCTAGCGATGCAAATCAATTATATGGAGGGCGTAGGCGCGGTCGCGATGCTCCAATACGCCATCGTGATAATATTGGCCACTATGCTTCAGGGGCGCCGGGCACAATGGGGCGCCTGGGGAATTTGTATCATCGCGTATCTCGCCATCGGCTCGTTACACGCGCGACAGCTTATACCTACACCTCCCGTACCCGAAAAGGAGTTCGCGCGGTGGGCGATGCCGACCATCGGCATGTGGACATTTATAACCATTCTACAATGGTTCTACACCAGCCAATTTCAGCGCGCGCTGGAAGATGCGCGCGTTTATGCACAAGAGGTCACAGAACGCGAACGCGCTTTAGAGGAACGAAATGAGGAGATTCAGCTTCTAGCAGAAGCGGATCGGCGGGCGCGCGAAAAGCTAGAACGAATAGTGACGGAATATGTGGCGTTTGTAAATCGCGTAGCCCAAGGAAATTTGCGAGAACGGCTCACCGTCACCGCGCAATCTGACCTGGGGGACTTGGGAAATCAACTCAACGACATGGTAAACCGCCTGCGAAAACTGACCACGCGCATAATCACCGCGTCAGAAGATGTTGCCACCGCATCTAGCGAGATTCTGGCAGTGACCGAGCAGCAGGCAGGGAGCGCGCGAGAACAGGTTGCAGCTACGACTCAGATGACTAGCACGTTAACGGAGATTAGGACAGTAGCGGAAGAGATGTCTAAACGCGCGCAGGGTACCGCGAACACGGCGGAGCGTACTGCCGCGGTATCGCAAGAGGGGCAGGCGGCAGTAGAGGATACGATGCAAGGGATGCAGGAGATTCAAGCGCGAGTGAAAGAGTTAGCCATGACGATTTTAGGATTGAGCGAGAGGACGCAGCAGATTGAGGAGATCATCTCAACGGTGGATACCATCGCGGTACAGAGTAATATGTTGGCACTGAACGCGGCGGTGGAGGCGGCGCGTGCCGGAGAGGCAGGCAAAGGGTTTGAGATAGTCGCGCAGGAGGTAAAGTCGTTGGCTGACAGGAGCCGGGGAGCGACGGCGCGTGTGCGCGGCATCATTCAAGAGATTCAAAACGCGACCGATACCGCGGTATCGACCACCGAGGAGGTGGGGAAAAGTGTGACGCGGGGGCAGATGTTAACTGAACGTAGTGGGAGAGTGATATTGTCATTGGGAGAGAGAATAGAAGAGGCGGCGCAAGCGGCGTTACAAATATTGGCTAGCGCGCAGCAGCAAGTAGGTGGACTGGAGCAGTTGGCGCAGGCGATGGCTGAGATCAACGAAACCAGTCAACAGACCGCGGGGGGGTTACAACAAACAGAGCAGACGGCGCGCAATCTACACACTTTATCACAACAGATGACGCAATTGGTAACACAGTATCGCGTCTAAATAATACTGGACAAAAACGCGGCGCGTGAAATGTTAATATTAGTGGGTCAACTCAGATTTGTGGGATAAACGGTGGTGAGTACGCGCGCGGGGCTTAAAATACCTGCGTAGGGCGGCTGCGCGAAGCCTTAGCCGCCGTTCTTTATCAGCAAAAACGGCAGGTAAGAAACCTGCCCTACCCCACGAATCCGCGTAGCACCATATTAATAAATAGGGGGCGAAATTTGGACACAAGTTCGTTGAGTGCCAACAGGGACCGACGGCAAATTGAATCGTGGCTGCCTTTTTTGCTGACGAAGCTAAATTACATTAGAACGCGACGAATGATTCCGGAGCTGACCGCGTTATCGGCGTCAGAAAAAATAGCGCGGGCGATCAGCTTGTTCGAACAACTACTGTCGATAGAGGTGAATGCTGAAATGAAACCCTCGCGGCAATGGTCACTTGAGTATTTTCAGGCGTGTGCCGCGGGGGCTA
>CAZSIG010000728.1:0-2286 GCA_964606195.1 uncultured Anaerolineales bacterium | reverse complement strand
CGCGTCCTCCGCGTTCTCTGCGGTAAATTGTAGTGCGATTTTGCGTAAGTCCTATGGAGTTTATCTTTAGTCTAAGGCGGTATTACGTAAGTGCCCGTCACCTTAAACCGCGCAATATCAATCCGTTCCATCCTGTTAAATCCGCTGAATCACTCCACCTTATCACCAAAAATCTCCGGTATACGCGTCAGGCATTCCTCTTCGCACAACAACGTGACGCGGTCGCCGAGTAATAATTTGGTATCCCCGTGCGGAATCATCAACTTATAACCGCGCCGTACCGAAACCACGACTACTTCTTGCGGCAAAACCAATTCCTTTAATGTCTTATTCACCGCGGGGGAATTCGGCGTTAAAGTGATGCGCTTGAATTGCGCGCCGGTCAGCCGCCCCAGGCGCATCTGGTCGGCGCGGTAGTGTTCCTGTTGACGGCGCATAATTCCCACGTTGTACGCCCTTAAGATGTCAGCCCGCCGCACTAAACCCACCAAAAGACGCGAATTATCGCGCGACACGACCGGCAGCCGGGATAAATCGCGCGGTGCCATCTTGTTGATGGCACTCCACACCGGCTCATCGGGAAAAACTGTGCGCACATCTTCCGTAAGCACGTCCCGCACTCTAAGTTCGTGCAGCGCGCCCTTGCCAATCGCCCGCCGCAAATCGCCCAGTGACACCACGCCGCAGAGCAGCCCGTCATCGTCCAACACCGCGAAGCCGTGATGATGCGTCTTCTCGAATAGCGCGGACAAGCCCGCCAAATCCAGGTCTGCCGAAACGGTGTCGTCAACGATGTCGCGCGTCATCACCTCTTCCACGCGTACCGCCTGCATCACATCTATATCATGCCCACGTTCCAGCCGAATGCCGCGCCGCGATAACTTCATGGTATAAATAGATTCGCGGTGCAGCGCTTCAGCCAACAGCGTGCTGACCACCGTTGCCAGCATCAAGGGAAGTATCAAGTGATAGTTGTTGGTCATCTCGAACAAAATCAACACTGCGGTAATCGGCGCCCGCGCCCCTCCGGCGAAGACCGCCGCCATGCCCACTATGGCATACGCGCTGGACGTCGCGGTGACGTTGGGAAAGAGATTGTGAACGATAATGCCAAAAAATCCGCCGAACATCGCCCCGATGAAGAGCGACGGCGCGAAGACGCCGCCGGAACCTCCAGAGCCGACGGTTATAGAAGTCGCGACCACTTTCAGGACGACGAGTGCCACTAAAGTTGTCGCGGCTAGATTCTCGGTAAGCACCTGCTCGATTCCATCGTACCCCACGCCGAACAGATAAGGTTGATAAAGTCCGAGCGCGCCGATGAGCAACCCCCCGACGATAGGTTTGAGATATTCGGGGAACTGCCAAGCATCGAAGAGATCTTCAGTCCAATATAACACGCGCACGAACGCGGTTGCGATGAAGGCGGCAATAACGCCCAAAATCGCGTAGAATATCAACTCTACAGGACTGACCATCTTGTACGCGGGCACGACGAAGGCGGGGACGTTTCCTTCGTAGATTCTGCCGATGACGCTGGCGAGCACCGAGGATATAACCACCGTCGAAAAGTACCGCGTGGTAAACTCCCCCGCGATGACCTCCAGCGCGAAAATCACTCCGGCTATGGGGGCGTTGAAGGTTGCCGCGATACCCGCCGCCGCGCCGCAAGCTACCAGGTTGCGAATCCGCTCCTCCGATAGATTAAGCCATTGTCCGACGGTCGAACCCAACGCCGAGCCGATTTGCACTATCGGTCCTTCGCGCCCGACCGAGCCACCGGTGCCGATGGTAATCGCGGAAGCCAACGCCTTGACTATCACCACGACGGGTCTAATCCGTCCGCCGCGCAGCGCCACCGCTTCCATAACTTCGGGAACGCCGTGCCCCTTTGCCTCGCGGGCGAAGAAGTATATCATCGGACCGACAATCGCGCCGCCGATTGCGGGAATGATGATGATGTAGTATTGTCCCATAAATTGAAGCAAATCGCGCGCGGTAACGAAGGATAAATGGTGAAAAGTCTCTATCAATTTTCGAAAGATGACCGCGCCGAAGCCGCCGCCGACGCCCACGACTACCGCGGTCAGTATCAATACCAGTTGTTCTGGCGATTGATAAGTGTGCGTGAATTTATCCCAATGCTGTTTTAAGGTTTCCAAAATAGTTGTCTCCTTTCAATGATACAAATTAGAACTTACGTAGTTTTCAGACTTCCGAAGTCTCTGTTTCGCGTTCATTGGCGTTCATTAGTAGTCATTTGTAAACTGGTCGCGCAGATTTAAT
>CAZSIG010000727.1:0-2291 GCA_964606195.1 uncultured Anaerolineales bacterium | reverse complement strand
ACCTACGAATACAGCGCGACCTTCGGGCAAATCGTCAACGGCGCGAGCGCGACGAGGCGCGGCGACCTGCTGGAAGAATACAGCAAGGCGATTATCTACGATTATTCCTATCCCCACTTCTACCGCGACGGCTACGGCAAGGATTACTGGATTACGAACCTCAAGGACGAGACCGACACCTTCAACGATTGGATGCTCTTGGGCAATCTGCTCTCCTTCTACGAACAAACGCAGGTATACACCGCGCACCGCGCCGCCTTTCAGCCCTATCACCTCGAAAAACCGCTCTGGGTCTTCGTGGGGCATACCGTAGTCAGCGGCAGAAGTAAGGACGACCGCGCCAGCCTGACCGATGTGGAGCAAATCATCGCCTTCTTCGCCGATTTTCTGCACCGCCGCGATTATTGGACGGCGCGCCTCGCCCAGATATTGGCGGGCGAGACCGGCATTCGCGACGCGCAGGATAACGACCTCTTCGCGAACCTCTTTCCCTACCTGCGCGCCCACCGGTACTCCGCGGCGGACATCTACGCGGGAATTACGGCGCAGGTGTGCCACAGCGCGGTGGGGGAGACGCTGCGGGTGGTGGAACTGCGCGCGGCGGAGGGGGAAATCGGCTTGCAGGCGGGGGCGCGCAGCCCCTACTTCGGCGTCATCAACATCGGCGACGTGCGCAAACTGATGCAGCGGCTCGCCGCGCAGGGCATCGCCGGCGCGGAGGAGAACCTCAGCGGCTCGCTGTTCGACCATCTGCAAGATTACGACTCGCCCGTGAACCTACTCATCGGCTCGCGCAAGTTCATGGAGGGATGGGACAGCTTTCGCGTCGCCAGCATGGGCTTGATGAACATCGGCAAGGGCGAAGGGGCGCAAATCATTCAACTTTTCGGGCGCGGCGTCCGCTTGTGGGGCAAAGACTACTCCCTCAAACGGAGCGCGCACTTGCGCGACGCGGACGCGCCGGCGCATATCGAGCTATTGGAGACGCTGAACATCTTCGGCGTGCGCGCCAACTACATGGCGCAATTTCGCGATTACCTCAAACAAGAGGGCATCGAGACCTTCACCGAGATCGCCGTCCCGATTCGCCCGCAGGAGGAATTCCTACATCAAGGCTTACAGATGATGCGCGGCGCGGCGGCAGCCGACTTCATGGCGGAGGAGACTGTCTTCCTGCGCCTCGCGCCGCACGTCAAGGTGACGCTGAACCTGCTGCCGCGCCTGGAGATGGCGCGCTCCGCCACCGGCGCGGAGGCGCGGGGACGCGCCGCGGGGGATAACAAGGCGGCACACCTGCGCCGCTGGGCGCCGATGTTCGATTGGCAGCGGCTCTATTTCGCGCTGGCGGAGTTTAAGCGCGTCAAGGGGTGGTATAATTTCATCTTCGCGCTGGAGGATATGTGGGCGATTATCGATCAGGGCGCGTATACCCTGCTCTGCCTCGACGCGCAACTATCGGCGACCGCGCCGCGCGATATGGAGGGGCTGCGCCGCGTCGAGGAGCTGGCGCTGGGGGTGCTGCGCCAATACGCGACGCGGTTGTACACGCTCCAGCGGCGCGCTTGGGAACGTCAGCGGCTCAGCTACCAACCGCTGACGGCGGAGGACCCGAACCTCCACTGGGGCGAGACGGACCCCGCGCAGTATATCCTGCGCATCAACACCGATAACGCCGCGCTGATTGCCCAGATACGGGAGATTTTACAACAGGGCGAGGATATTTATCGCGGGGAGGTGGCGGACTTTCCGCATATCCACTTCGACCGCCACCTGTACCTGCCGCTGTTGACCGCGCACGATGACATGAACATCACGCCGCCCGGCTTGAACGCGGGCGAGCGCCGCTTCGTCGCCGACCTGCGGCTGTATTTACGGATGCACCGCGAACGCCACGACCGCGTCGGGCTGGCGTTCTTTCTGCTGCGCAATCAGGCGCGGGGTACGGGCGTCGGCTTCGGCGCGGCGGAGGATGGCGCGGGGTTCTATCCCGATTTTCTCTTCTGGATTATGCGCGATAATCAGCAATGGCTGACCTTCATCGACCCGCACGGGCTGCGCCACGCGGCGGGGTGGGACGACCCCAAGTTCACGCTGTTCGCGGAGCTACAAGCCCGCGCCCCGGAGCTGCAAGCGCAGTTGACGGCGGCGGGGGAACAGTGGCGTATGCACCCGACCGCGTTCATCATCTCGCCCACCTCCTACGCGGCGGCGGCGGCGACCTCGTGGGTGCGCGACCACACGGAGGCGGAATGGGCGGCGCGGCATGTGCTGTTTGCGGACGACGCGGGGGC
>CAZSIG010000726.1:0-2303 GCA_964606195.1 uncultured Anaerolineales bacterium | reverse complement strand
ACCGCGGGATTAGTCGTCGGCGTAGTCTCGCTGGTGACATCAATTTCGCTGGCGATGCCGATCTTTTCCGACAATCTGGCAACTTTCGTCTCGCAAGGTATAGGACTGATGCTCTTCGGCGCGGTCGCGATGGGATTAGTAAATACCCTGACCAGTTCTTTTTCCGGTATCGTCGCTATCCCTCAGGGCAGTCCAATTGCTGTCATAGCGCTGATCGCCGCCACGGTTGCTAACCGCGCCGCGCCATCGATGTCCGCAGATGCCCTTTTTGCCACCATCGTGACCGCGATAGCTCTGACCTCATTCTTAACGGGACTATTCTTGATCTTCCTCGGTCGTTTTAACCTCGGTGAGTTAGTCCGTTACATCCCTTACCCGGTCGTCGGGGGGTTCTTGGCAGGAACAGGTATGTTACTTACCTTGAAAGCGATCGGCGTGATGATTGATAGTCCCTTCGGCTTCGCGCAACTGCCGGTTCTTATCCAGCCCGGCATCTGGTTCAAGTGGCTGCCCGGAGTCGTCTTTGCAGTAGTCCTGTTGCTGGTTTCGCGGCGGTACAGTCACTTCCTGATTATCCCCGGAATGTTATTGACCGCGTTGGTACTCTTTTATCTTACTCTGATACTCACCGGAACACCACTCGCTCAGGCAGGGGCGCGGGGATGGTTGCTCGGTCCCTTTCCGCATGGCAGACTCTGGCATCCGCCGAATCTGACCATGTTGCGGCAGGTCGATTGGCTGCTGGTGGTGGGTGAGATTGGCAACATGAGCATAGTCGCGGTCGTCAGTGCGATTGCCCTATTACTCAAAATCGGCGCGTTGGAACTGGTCGTACAGCGCGATATGGATCTCAACCGCGAGTTGGTGACAGCAGGTTGGGGTAACCTTGCCGCCGCGCTGGGAGGCAGCCCCGTCGGGTACATATCGTTGGGGGGAACCGTGCTCGGATATCGGCTCGGCTCAAACAGTCGGTTGATCGGTTTGACGACCGCCGCGTTGAGTGGTATCGTACTATTTTTCGGCGCGCCTTTTCTATCCATATTGCCCGAATTTGTGCTTAGCGGCATGTTGCTTTTCCTTGGGCTATCATTTTTGGTAGAATGGGGTTATGATGCCTGGTTCAAATTCACGCGCTATGAATATGGTATTGTGCTGGTAATTATGATCGTGATGAGCACCATCGGCGTGCTAGAGAGTGTGGGACTGGGGATCATTTTTGCGATGATCTTGTTCGTGGTCGATTACAGCCGCATCAGCGCGGTCAAGCACGTCCTTTCGGGAGCGACGTTTCAAAGCAGCGTCGAGCGTCCGCGCCTATACCGTCAACTGTTACGCGCCAAAGGGGATTGGATTTATATTCTGGAGTTGCAAGGGTTCATCTTCTTCGGGACGGCGCACAAACTGGTCACTAGAGTTCGCGACCGCCTCGCCAATCCCGACCTAGTCGCGCCGCGATACGTCGTCCTCGACTTTCGGCTGGTTAAGGGGATCGACGCCTCAGTAATTCTGAATCTGATGAAAATGAAGCAGATCGCTGAGATGAATAATTTGGTGCTGGTTTTCACAGATGTATCCACTTCAATTAAGCATCAATTGGAAACTCAGATCTTCACCGAAGCGGATGCGGTGCGATGGCGTGTCTTTTCCGATCTAGATCACGGCGTCGAATGGTGTGAGGAGCAATTGATTCGTGTCTTCGAGGAGGCAGGTATCAGTGCTCAACCCGCGCGGCGGCGCCCTCCGCGCGCATCGGGGATCGCCGTACTTGATCGCTTTTACGAAGACGTGAAGGCTGAACATTCCGCGTCCAATGTCAACTTGCCATTGGTCGACATTGTGGGGCGAGAACACTTGGAACGGCGAGAGGTGCAAGAGGGTGAATTGCTGATTCGGCGGGGCGACGTGCCCGACGCGCTCTATTTCATCGAGAGCGGTGGCGCGGTGGTGCAGTTCTTTCAGGAGGACGGCTCCACGGCACGACTGCGCAAGATGAAGCCGAATACGATCGTCGGCGAGATCGGTTTTTATACTGATGCTCCGGCGACAGCATCGGTGATGGTGACAGAGCCAAGCGTCATATATGTACTGACACAAGAGCGGCTGACGGAGATGGAAACCACCGCTCCCGCGACCACAGTAGCCATTCACCGTTTTATCGCCGAATTGCTGAGCGAGCGACTGGCATACACCACCGCGACCATCAAGGCGTTGCGGGAATAAGGTGGAAGTGTCAGCAGTAGGATTTACGCGATTGCGGTGTATTTTTACCGCAGAGGACGCGGAGAGCGCGGGGTTTTGTAGTT
>CAZSIG010000725.1:0-2306 GCA_964606195.1 uncultured Anaerolineales bacterium | reverse complement strand
ATGCTTGACAACGACGCGCACCTGTGCTATCATACATAGTATACAGAATGCTCAAGTTAAATAAAGATAAAGATAGGGTGCAAGGAGAAAGAAAAGGCATGAACATTGAGAGCGGAATATATGCACCAGACTACACTACGATGGCGGTTGTGGATGAGACGCTAGTCAAACTGGATCACTTTGCCGCCGAAATAGCCACCCTGCGCCGTGATTTGATTATACTCAGACACTTCGTAGTGCTGCCCCATAGCGCAGCAGACTGGGCCAGGGTGATAAATCGGGCTTTGGAAACAGCCCCTGAGCGCGAGCAGTGTGATGCGCTCATCGCGACCATTCCGCCTAAACTGCGTCGGGCGGTGGCGGTGGAGGTTTATCGGCTCAATGATCAGCTTACCCTGGCGCGGGCAGCGGATATCGCGGGGGTGTTCACCTGGGAGATGGCCGACGTGTTGCGCGAACATGGAATAGAGCCTGAAACTCCGGAGGTAACTGTAGCGGAAATGGAGCGGCAGATGACCTTGCTGGAGAATCAACCATGATTTTGGTGGATACTAACGTCGTGACTACCTTCGCCAAGGTGGGCAAATTGCCCTTGCTCTTTGCCGCTACCGCGAACACGCTTTACATCTCACCCAACGTTTATCGTGAACTTCAAGAAGGAGTAGCCAAAGGATATGCGGTTTTGCAAGCTGTGCTTGATTTGTTAGCAGTGGGGCAAATACAAGTGATAACCCTCACAGAGGCTGACCAAAGTACTGCGGCACAGTTGCCCTTGGCCGCAGCTAAAGGTGAAGTAGATTCGCTGGCTTATTGTCTTAATCACGAGGCCTTGTTTCTCACTAATGACCGTCGCGCTGGTAATCTTGGTTCGTCCTTGGGCGTAACATGCTTGACCCTAGCAACGATATTACGACGTCTCTGGCGTAGTGGCAAACTGAGCAAAACCCAGGTGACTGCGCTTATCAGAGAAATTGAGCAGGCTGAAGGTACTGTATTGAGGGAACGCGAAGCTATTTTGCAGAATTGAGCACAAGATGTAAGAATGCCCAGACGCGGAGGTGCCTGGGCGTTTGTTTTTCCAGGCTGTTCGCGTTCTGGGGAATTTGTCAACGAATGAGCAGCGAATTAACGAATTACGGGGCGCGCGGGGCGCGGGGGCATTCGTTAATTTGTGAGACACTGAGTAATGTTCATTCAAAAGTCATACTCTTGGCGCGATAAAAGACTATCCAGAAAACTCCGCGCTCTCAGTGCCCTCGGCGGTAAAATTATTCTGGATTTGTGTAAGTCCTATACGATAAACTCCGCGATTTCGCCCAAGCGCAGGTCAGACACGTACACTTCAGGGATGCCGATTTGGCGGTGCGCGGTGAACGCGCCGTGACTGTCGGAGCCGCCGGTTATCAACATATCGTGGCGGTCACAGAAATCGAGGCAATACCGCGTCGTCGCGGCATCGTGATACGATGAGAAGCACTCCAAGCCGGAGACGCCGCGTTCCAGCATTTGCGTGAAAAGTTCGGCGCGGCGTTCGGGGATCCGTCTGGTACTGCCGCCCGGATGGGCGAGGATCGCGATGCCGCCCGCGCGGTGAATAAGCTCTATCACCTCGGCGGGGTCGGGAAACGTGGGGAAGGGCACGTGGTAATCATCGGGGAATAACCGCTCGAAGAAATCCCTAACATCGGCGCATAACCCCAGATCAATCAGAAAATTCAACGCCTTCCAGCCGCCGCGACATCTATCGTATTCATAAGCGGCGTAGGCGTTCAGGTCGATTTCGTGTCCCGCGTCGATGAGTATCTGCAAACTCTTTTCATCGGTGCTCATCAGCAGTTGCTCGTTACGCGCCAGAAAACCGCGCAGTTCGCGGCGCGTGGGGTCAATGCCATACGCGACGATGTGAAATAGTACGCTGTCCAGCGTGCAAGAGATCTCCGTGCCGCGAATAAACGAGATGCCCGCGGCGCGGGCTAGTTTCTCCACTTCCAGCACGTTGCCGACGCTGTCATGGTCGGTCACGGCGAAAAGCTCGATACCCGCGTCTTGGACTACCTCGATGACTTGCGCGGGATGCCACGTCCCGTCCGACGCGGTGGTGTGGATGTGTAAATCGGTTCTCATATGGTGGAGTAGGGCAGGTTTCCATACCTGCCGTTGTTACCGCGTAGATAGAACGGCGGCTAAGAAAGCCGCCCTACGCAGTTACCGCGTATATAGCGGAGTAGGGCAGGTTTCCATACCTGCCGTTGAGTAGTGGTTAAATGGTAAGTGATAGTTAAAATGCTAACTATTCAACCACCAAG
>CAZSIG010000724.1:0-2312 GCA_964606195.1 uncultured Anaerolineales bacterium | reverse complement strand
GGACGGGGGCTTAGAGCTAGGGTTTTCCCATTGTCGCGTATTTGTCGCGCACCACTCTAAACTAGCACGGTACACAGAAATCGAGTTTCTGGCTCACATTCTGAGCATAGCTTCTAGCCAACTACGCGAGAACTGAACAGCCCTGAGTAGCCCCCTTTTTAAGATGTCATGCTGAGCGTAGCGAAGCATCTCGTTTTCGCTATAACTGTTACCTGTGGGGTAAAATGAACCAAATTAACGGGAGAACAAGCCCCTTCGCGTAGTTTAGCCCCGCACGGGGGCTCAGGGTGACATATAATAGCGACTTTGAGAAAGCCCTAAGGTTTTAACTCCCCGCGAGCTTGAAGCTCGCGGGGAGCTAGGCGGAATGCTCACGCTCCCCCTGAAAACCCAGATGAGTGCTCTTTGTAGTTAACTGGAGGTATTGAAAATGACTACTGGAAATATTCTAGCAGTGGACGACGACCACGACACCCTGCGCGTGTTGATCCAAACCCTTGCGCGGCAAGGGTACACCGTGCGCGCCGCCCCCGAAGCACAATTGGCGCTGACCGCCACCCGCGCCGATCTCCCCGACCTGATCCTGTTGGACATCGTCATGCCGGATATGTCGGGCTACGAGCTGTGTACCTTATTGAAAGAAGACCCGCACACGCGCGAGGTGCCGGTGATCTTCATCAGCGGCGTAGACGCCGTGATCGACAAGGTGCGCGCCTTCGAGGCGGGCGGCGTCGACTACATCACTAAACCGTTTCACCAGGCGGAACTGGTGGCGCGTGTCGCCACGCACCTCGCCTTACGCAAGTTGCAACTGGACTTGCAGGCGCAAAACGCCCGGCTCCAGCACGAAATCGCGGCGCGCACCCACGCGGAACAAGCCTTAGTAGCCGAAGAGCGCGCCTTAGCCGCGCAGGAAGAGCGCGCCAAGCTGAGCCGCGAGCTGCACGACAGTATCGGACAGATATTGAGCTTCATCAGCACGCAGGCGCAAGCCGCGCAAGATCTACTCGCGGAGAACCAGGCTCTGGCGGCGCACACTAATCTGACGCGGTTGATCGAGGTGGCGCACCAAACAAGCGCGGATCTGCGGCAGTATATTCTGGGCTTACGTCCCACCGACGCGGCGGAGTCCGGCTTCTTCACCACGCTGACCGCGTATCTGGAACATTTCACCCAGTATTACGGCATTCCCGTAGCCCTGAGTATCCCCCCCGAGCATCCCCCGACTCCTTTCAACCCCGCGGTGGAGGACCAGGTATTGCGCATCCTCCAGGAAGCCTTGATGAACGTGTATAAACACGCGGAGGCGCGGGCGGTGCAGGTATTGGTTACGCTGGAGGCTGATTACGCCCAGATCATCATCATCGACGATGGCACCGGGTTCGAAGTGCCCGCGCCGGAGTCCGCCTTCCCCGCACAAGATGCCCCGCATTTCGGTCTGCGCATTATGCGCGAGCGCGCCGCGCAGATCAGCGGGACGCTCGAAATACGCTCCACCCCCGAAAGCGGCACGCAGATATTGCTGCGCGCCCCGCGCGCGGCAGAGGATGTGCCGTCGCGCGCCCTGCGGTTACTTCTCGTCGACGACAACGAGTTGTTTGTAGAGGGGTTACGGAGCATGTTGACCGCGCAGGGGTTCGCGGTGGTCGGCGTAGCAACCGACGGCATAGAGGCGCAAGAACAGGCGCGCGCCCTGCGCCCCGACCTGATTGTGATGGATGTGCAGATGCCCAAATGTGACGGCTTGACCGCGCTACAGAAGATCAAGGCGGAGTGGCCAGAAGCGCGCGTGGTGATGCTCACCGTCGTCGAGGATGAGGCATGTCTGCTCACCGCGCTCAAGGCAGGGGCGGTGGGGTATCTGCTCAAGGATTTCAGTAACGCGGAGTTTTGCGCCGCGCTGCATGAACTGGCGCGGGGCGAAGTGACTCTCACCCCCGAACTAGCGACTCGCGTCGTGACGGAGTTCGCCCACTACGCCGACAGCCGCGTTTCTGGTCCTCCGGCGCTCACCCCGCGCCAGTGGGAGGCGTTGCAATTAGTCGCGCAAGGGCTGATCTACAAGGAGGTCGCGCAGCGGTTGAATATCAGCGAGGCAACGGTGAAATACCTGATGGGGCAGGTACTATCGCGGCTGCAGGTCGAGAACCGCGCCGCCGCCGTCGCCTACGCCACGCAATACTTGGAGGGGCGGTAACCGCTTCTTCCGCGGAATTCTACTTTCGCGGCGCGAACCCCGATTTTTTCTTCAAAATCATCGCCCTATTCCCCAACGCCCCCGCGGACGGGGGCTTAGAGCTAGGGTTTTCCCA
>CAZSIG010000723.1:0-2315 GCA_964606195.1 uncultured Anaerolineales bacterium | reverse complement strand
CGTACTGCGGGTCTAGCTCAATGGCGCGGTGGTAGGCGGCGAGCGCCTCCTCATACTTGCCCAGATTCGCGTACACGTTGCCCAAGCCGTTGTAACACCACGATTGCAACCGCGTATTCGCAAGCTGCTCCGCAATAGCAAGGGTTTGTTGCCATAAATCGATGGATTTCTCGTACTCCTTCTTCGCCCAATACAATCCCGCTAGCGTGTACAGCAGTTCCGCGCGGGCTGATAAAGTTTCCTCACTTTCAGGCAAATCAGTGAGCAGCGCCTCGCGCAGCGCGATCTTCGCGTCAGTATCTTCGCGCAATGTGCGGTCGTCCCAACCGCGCCACGCCAATTCGCGCGCCACTGGGACAATCTTCTCCAACGCGGGCGCTTCCACAAACTCCACCACGCGGTGGCGAAACGCCCAAAAATCGGGGGCGTGGCGCGGCAACATCATCGCCTCCCGTTCCGTCAGCCAGAAGACCGCGCGAATGCGATAATCGACGAAATACTCGCGGCGAATATTGAGGGCGCGGTAGGCGTTCAGTCCATCCGTCCCATCGCCCCACTGCACGCCGGAGACGAAAAACACCGTCTGGTCGATGGCGGAATGCTGCGCGAGGTTTAGCGGAATGTCCGCGTTCTCCGCGCCGGTCACGCGATACCGCTCCGCCTTCTGTCCTAAATCGCGCAATTTCTCCGTCAGCGCGGTTTCCGCGTCGGCGCGGACGAATTCGGAGGCGTAGATCGCCAGCAAAATAGAGGGACGGTTCCACTTGACCGCGAGTTCTAACTCGTGAAACAGCCGATTTATCCGCGTCTCAAACGCTTCAATACCCCCCTCGCCCTTGTAGGGAGAGGGGGGGGGGGTGAGGGTCTTCGTACTCATTCCGGTTCATCTAATAATTTATATAACGCGGGATGCACATCGCACCATGGCTCCCCATTGGCATACTCCAGCGCGGCGAGCATCTGCAACAGCGGCGCGATTTTATCCGGCTCGTCGTAACGATTATGAGCGCGAATGTTGCGAAGAATCTCACGCTGCTCTTTAGTCAGAAAACGACGATATTCACCGCGTATCTCTGCTTCGGCTCGTTCAATATCCTCTAAGATTATTTGCGATCGTTGGGCTACACGCACACGCGACATCGCGCCGCGCATTATGCGCCCCATCTCTCGAAATACCCCCCCACTAGCACGCACCGCGGCATCCAATGCGGCGCGGTCGATTAAATCGGGGTGCATCCGCTTATGTACGAACATCCGCAGTGTGCGGTATCCTTCCAAGTATAACGCGTTCGGTTCTCCCTGCTCATGCAGTTTCACGTTTGGCAAAAATATCGGTTTGCCCAACAAGGCGCGTATTTCGGGGCTATAGAATAACGGGCTAGAAACAGTGTATACGATCGGTACGCTGGGTTGCAACATGGTTTCACCATGACCGTGAAAAATCTTGCGGCTGCGGTCGAGATCAGGCTTATCTAAATCATCGATCAGCACTAACGGCCAGCGTTTCTCCGCTACTAAAACAACTTTCGCGATTGTGCCGATTAGCTCAATTAGTTCTGTAATGCTCTGTTCGACAATTTGTCTGACGATAGTACGTGTGTGTGGCTCTAGTTTTATTTTCAACCCCGCCTGCGCGAAAAAGCTCTCTAATTTGCTCTCTATTTCTGCTTCCGTCATGCGTCCGGGAGTAATTGTCACCTCTCTTTCCACTTTACCGCGAAATGTCTCCAATTCTGACAATAATTGCTTGGGTAAGCGCCCTCCCCGCGCACGGTATTGCTGATACATTTGCCCCCCAATGGCAAAGAGCACATCGCGGTAGTCCAAATTATTAATGTCGGCAACATCTTTAATGGTGAAATGGATAGGATAGTATTTTTGCTGGATTATTTGATTGGCTGCTATACGGTGCAACTCAGTGGATTTGCCACACCCGCGATGCCCTGAAAAGAAAAACTTAGGTGGTTTCAAGAAAGGCGCTAACAACGCATCTTCCAAAAGCGCGACTGGATTACCCGGCCGATCCACATAAAACGGATTCGGTTCACCGCACGGTCCCGGCTCCAACGGCAAATCAAGCTCGAAATTCAACCACGCGCGGTCGAAATCCTCCGCGGTGATATACTTGAAATCTATCATAATTCCTCCTTATTTCCCACAATAAACTGATCATAAGCTCCCCGCGAGCTTAAAACTCGCGGGGAGTTAGGCACTTACCCCCTACTCCATCCACGGCAGACTATCCAAATCTATGTTTCCTCCCGACAGAATAATCCCCACGCGCTTGCCGCGCAGGTCGATCTTCCGCTCCACGA
>CAZSIG010000722.1:0-2321 GCA_964606195.1 uncultured Anaerolineales bacterium | reverse complement strand
AACGCGCCTCCGCGCCTGAAATTTACATCGCCCTAAAATTAAGTTGACGCATATGGGGGTTGGGGGTGAGGTTACTACCACTTCACCGCGAACCCCACAAACTCCTCCCGATCCCCACGCAAATACGCCGCCAAATCTCGCGCCTGCATCTGCAAGATATGCTTCACCGCGTGACGCTTCCCCGCGTACTTCTCCGGCGCATCCAACCGCGCCAGCACCTTCTCCGCGATCAACCGCTTATCCTCATCATCGAAGAAATTATGCTCGTTCAACTCAATCGCGGGACCCTTATTCAACAGCGCGATCAAAGCGCGATCCACCACCGGCGTCCGAAACGGCTCCACCAAGTCATAGACCAGGCTCACCTTCCCCGAACGATCCGCGTGCAAAAACCCCGCGTATGGATCCAACCCGGCGGATAACAACGCGCGCTCCACCGCGGAATACAGCACCCCGTAGCCGTAATCCAACATGCGATTCAGCACATCCTCCCCCTTGCCCGGCACCCGTCCGGGAAACTCCATCGCCGCGTCAACGACCAACTTGACGCCGCGCCAATACTTCTGCGCCCCCCGCGCCTCCAGATTCATCAACTGCGTACGGACATCCGCCACGCGCCCCGCGTCGTCGATTATCTGTGCCAAATTTCCCAGCGGATCGCACACTTCACTCATCAACAGGCGCAGTTCCTTGTACACCTCCGGTTCCCGCTCCTTACGATACTTCGCCATATATCGCAGCAGCGCGGATTGGTTCTCCACCTTCGCCGCGATTAACGCCCGCGTCACCGCCAGCCCGCGCCCATCCTCGTAAGCCGCCAACTGCGCCCGCCGCGTCTTGACCGTCCCCACCAAGCCGCTCGAATAGACCCCCGCGTAGTGCCGTCCGTGCCCACTCAGAAAATGAATCGGAATACCCCGCCGCGCACACTCATAAATCACATCCGCGGAGACACTCACCCCTCTGGACATGACGAAAATATTCTCCAAATGCAGCAGCGGCGCGTCCAGCACCTTCTCCGTCGGCTCCGTGTTAATGCGCGTCACCCGCACCCGCTCGCTGTGCTTGCCGATATGCAGCCCAAATTCCTCCACAATCAAATTTTTAATAATCGCCATCTTACCCTTTCATCCTCTCACGTTTCACGTTTTACGCCTCACGTTTCACGCAATATCTCCCATTCCCCTTCACCGCGTCCTTGCCCACATGGGTGACCATTCCCCATAACAAAAATGGCAAGAACGGCTTCCAATTCGCGGCGCGCCAGGTCACTTGCCCCACAAACCCACTCGTCGGCGTACGGCGCCCCTGCCGCGCCGAATAACTCTCCAACTCCACCCACCGCGTCTCATCGTGCACGATCTCCACCTCCTCCGCCCGCGCCACGACCGCCGAAAAGTCCAAATCCAACGGCGTATCCGAAAAAAGGGCCGTTAGCGCGGTCAACCGCTCCAACAACCGCTGAAAAATGGGCCGAAACTCCGGCTTATGGACTAACCGCCCCGCGTCCGTAATGCGCGTCGGCGTCAAAAATTTTACAGATAAATCTGCCGATTTGTCCATTTGCAGATTTGCCGATTTGTCCATCTGCCCGTTCACCCATTTGCCGACTTGCTCATTTGTAATCGGGATATTCGGCGCTTGCACCGTCCCATCCGCGTCCCAGACCGCCTGCCGCGCCGCGGTGAACGGATTATGCGCGGTGATATCCGCGATGCGAAACGTCCCGCGCCGCCACCGATTTTCCCGCACCTTGCGTCCCATGCCGTAATGCTCCAACTGCTGTACCCCCACCACCACATACGGAAATAAGTTCGCCGCCCGCCCGAACAATGTCAAATCGAACGCGAACCGCTCGCCCGGCTCATAGCGCGTGCGCGGTCTCCCGCCCAACGCCGCCGATTGGTCTGCGCTCCAAGCAAGTACATAGGGACGCGGCACGTACGCCCCGCGCCAGCTCTCCTCGCGCACCGTCGCCATCAGATAGGCAATCGGGCACGCCTCGACGGTGGGACAGTTGCGGCAATCGCGGCGGTCGCGTTGCACGCAAAATTGCCGCCGCAGTGTATGAAACAGCGCGCCGCGCAGCGCGCCCCCCTTGTATTCGTTCAACTCCAGCGGGGTAGTAACTTCGCCAGTGAATCGTAATTGATGTGCAGTAAAATTCTCCATCTTCAAGTTATCCTTTCTTTAAGTACTCTAATTATATTGACAATGGCACATTAAAAGTGCGAAATCGATGGGGGGGGCATATGTGCTAATTTAAGCTTAGGCCGCGTCTATACCGGTGCTCTAAGCCCCCGTCCCCGGGGGCGTTTAGG
>CAZSIG010000721.1:0-2328 GCA_964606195.1 uncultured Anaerolineales bacterium | reverse complement strand
CTTCGAGCGGTTGCGAGTAATCTTAGGATTGCGCGCGCCGCTTTTTTGCGTTCTCTCCCAGTTCGCCAAGCGGCGCGCGCGGGAAAGGGATTGAGAAGTGAAAACTACAGAATTGTTCCAAGAGTTTATCGAATGGAAAGAACTCAAGGAACTCTCGCCGCTGAGTTTGCGCCGGTATCGCAGTATTCTTCAGCGGTTGGTTGAGACGTTGCCTGTTGTCGCGGAGGCTATCACCTTCAAGGACTTGAAAGATTATTTACGGGCTCGCGATGTTAGCGTTAAAACGCGGCATGTAGAGACGGGCTTGATAAAACACCTCTTTGATTTTGCGGTCAAAGCGGGGTATCTCAAGCGCAATCCGGCGGTGCTTTTGCCTTTGCCGCAGTTACCGCGCAAGCCCCCCCCGCACCTGAGCAAAGCAGAGTACGAGCGGTTATTAGAGCTTGCAGCGACGCCGGTGTTAGACCGCGCGGTTGACCGCTGGTATGCGGTGCGTAATGTAGCCATCATTGCCGTGTTGGTAGACTCTGGTATTCGCGTTTCGGAACTGTGTGCGATGAAACGTAGCCATGTTGACTTGGAGCAACGCGTCGCGGAGGTTTGGCAGGGTAAAGGTAACAAATTTCGCGTTGTTGCGTTGACCTCGCGGGCGTGTCGGGCCTTGCAGGCACATTGGGAGAAACAAAAAACAGGCTGCGCCGTTATTGAAAATATTAACGGGCATCCTGTTAGTTATTCTGGTATTTATTCTTTGATGAAGCGGTTAGGAGATAAGCTAGGGCGGAATATTTATCCTCATCTGTTGCGGCACACCTACGCGACGATTTCTATTGAAAATGGCGCGGATGTGACGTATGTATCGGAGCAGCTTGGGCATAAGTCCATTGAGACAACGATGATTTATGTTCATTGCGATGTCGCTGACCGTGTAGCGAAGCATCAGCGGTTTTCTCCGTTACATGAGGAGTGATATAGTTCGACTCTCTCTAGCCCCACCTCCCCGATGTATGGCATCGGGTGCCCGTCACGCCGCGCGGTGCTGTTTACACTACGCGGCGTATTTATTTTTGTAAAGTGCAATCTAACATAGACAGTATACCATAAAACATGCTATTTGTCTATTTGTAGTCCTTTTCCTACATCTGCGCGCTTATAGAACTCGCGCAGATAGTCCACCGCTTCATCAAATGAGATGAGCTTGGTTTCAGATAGCGGTGTGAGTTTGCGGCGTAGACTGTTTAGCCATTGATGATTTTCTTCTGATACGCGGACGAGCTTCTTATCGTCTGCCATAAATGGAGTATATACTATTTATCGCCATTTGTCAAATCGCGCTTTTCAAGGTATAATACCCCTATGAAATGTAGAAAATGTAAGAACCAACTGCGCCCCACCGCGAAGTTCTGCCCGCGCTGCGGCGAGCCGGTCTCTATTTTCGATAAGCCGTATGCTCAGCTTACGGTCAATGACCAGCTAAATTTTGCCGGGCGCGTCTTTGTCACCTTGTTCAAGGTAGGCTTGTTCCTCTTTATCCTCACCGCGTTTTTAATCGGCGGGTCTTGCGCGATTTTCTATTTAGCCCTGCGTCTCGCAGGTTATTCATAAATTCTTCGGGAACCAAAACCCCCGCTTCTGGCGCGTCCGCTGCCACCAGCGATTTTTCGGAAAGCGCGGTAGCTTTATCTTCGGTATCTTCGGCATCTTGACCTTGAGCGGGTCCTTCTTTTTTCTCCTACCCATCTTACCACCCCCTCTTTCGTTTCTTCCGTTTCGGCTTCTTAAACAGCTTGTCTAGCTTTTTGAACGTCTTCAAGTGCGTTCCCTTCGTCAAGCTGAACGCGATTAACCCCCCTAGTTTCTTCCTTGCCATAGTTTTTTACTCCTTTCACATCATAAAATAATACGCTATCCCCGCCACCGCCGCGATGACCGCGAGCGTGGCTACCAGACGCACCGCGCCTTTCAGGGCGGAGATAGCTACTCCCACTATTAACACTCCCACCGCGATAGCGGTGATTAGTACTCCTGCCTGTATAATCGTCATTCTCACCTCCGTGTTCAAACTCCATAATAAAGCCAATCCCATAAATGCTTGTACCGCGCCCTCTTGCCAAGTCCCTGTCTGTATCCCCAATGTGGGCAACCGCTTAAACGAGACGGGGGCGAGCGGCGCAATCCCGCGCACCGTGATAGCGTCTAGCACCAAATGAGACGCTATCCCCGCGCCGATGAGCGGCAGCCCCGCGGCGGCTAGTTGAGCGTACTGTATCATCTGTTCGGTGACGGGCAACCACGCGGCGCGGGCGCCATTGGCGATTATCCACCATA
>CAZSIG010000720.1:0-2334 GCA_964606195.1 uncultured Anaerolineales bacterium | reverse complement strand
CGCGATAGCTGAGCGTTCCCGTCTCACCGTCGATCGCGCATATCTCGCTATGCGCTACCACAATCCCTTTCAAGCCTTCGTCTACTTTCACTGTCGTTGTCATCTTATAAATTTCCTCCTTGTATTTAAAATTTGAACACAGATTTACACTGATGAACACTGATTTTTTCTACTTCAGGGAGAATTTGTGTAAGTTTTGACACAGACACTGGTTCAGTTGAGTTGGATTTTCCCAGACTTCCGAAGTTTCGGAAAACTTCGGAAGTCTATACGCGGGCAACAGTAATCAACAATTGTCCCCGAACATGCCCGCGCGGTTATCAAATCCAACTGCCTCAGTCCCTTGACACAAAAATCAGTGTAAATCAGTGAAAATCAGTGTCCCATAACAAAGTTTATGAACTCACCCTTTCCTCTATAACAAAACTTACACAAACCACGCGATCACAAATAGTTGTTGTAACGAAGAATTCAGTGTTCTCCGTGCCTCTGCGGTAAGATTATTCTGCCTCCGCGTAAACCCTGCCCCAAAAAATAAAATAGTCGGCAACGAAAAGTCACCGACTACTACGTCGTATCGGGAGCATCCCCGAACAGCTAATTTTGATTTGTAGTGATATTACCGTCGCTTAAACCTGAACAGCCTCCTGTTCGTCCACTACGAATTGTAAACAGCCCAACAGTTCACCATCTTCGATAATCGGGGTAATAATCACGCGTCGGGACTTCTGGCGCGTCAGATATTGGTAAACTTCACGTTCACCGCGCCTCCACCTGGCGTACAAGTCCCGAATGACGCGGCGCGAGTTTTCGTTGTGACAACCGAGCAGACTTCGCCCGACTAACGCCGCGCCGCCGTATTTATCGTAATTATTTACAGCCTCGCGGTTCATGTAGACAATATCGATATTCTCATCGGCGATGACGATCTCTCCATGTACCGCGTCGAACAGTTTCATCAAATCAGCCATATCATTCATCAAAAGACATAAAATCTAACCACTGAGTCACTGAGGTTTTTCGTGATTACTCAAACGGCGGCTATGGAAAGCCGCCCTACAGATGTGGTTAGCTAACCGCGCGCCTATTCTATCTCCACCGGATTGAGCCACGGCATCATGGCGCGGAGTTTTTTACCGACTTGCTCAATCAAACTAGAACGTTCGCGCTTGCGAATAGAGTTGAAAGAGGGGCGTCCAGCTTGATTCTCTAGTATCCACTCGCGCGCATATTCCCCGTTTTGTACTTCTGCCAAAATTCTCTTCATCTCCGCGCGCGTCTCCGCCGTGATGATCCGATAGCCGCGCGAGTAATCGCCATGCTCCGCGGTGTCGCTGACGGAATAGCGCATGTAGCTCAAACCACCCTGCTGAATCAGATCGACGATCAGTTTCATCTCATGCAGACATTCGAAGTACGCGATCTCCGGCTGATACCCCGCCTCGACCAGCGTCTCGAACCCCGCCTTAATCAACTCTGAGATACCCCCACAGAGCACCGATTGCTCTCCGAATAGATCGGTCTCCGTCTCCTCCGCGAACGACGTCTCGATGACGCCGGCGCGCGTGCAGCCAATGCCCTGCGCGTAAGCCAACGCTAGTTCTTTCGCCTTACCCGACGCGTCTTGGTACACTGCCAACAGCGCGGGAGTGCCGCCGCCTTCGACGAACACTTCACGCACACGATGTCCCGGTGCCTTCGGCGCGATCATGGTCACGTCAACGTTGTCGGGGGGCACGATTTGGAAAAATCTGATGTTGAAGCCGTGAGCGAACATGAGCATCGCGCCCTCTTTCAGGTTCGGCGCGATCTCTGCCTCGTATACCGCCTTCTGCTTCGTATCGGGAACGAGAATCATAACCACGTCCGCTTTCGCGACCGCCTCCGCGACTGGTTTCACCGTCAAGCCCGCTTTTTCAGCCTTACTTCGCGATTTGCTGTCCTTACGCAAGCCGACGCGCACATCCATGCCGTTATCCTTCAAATTCAGCGCGTGGGCATGTCCCTGACTGCCGTAGCCCAACACCGCGATCTTTTTTCCTTTGAGTAGATCTAAATTTGCATCTTTGTCGTAAAAAATGTTTGCCATTTTATCCTCTCCTTACCGCGTGATTTGTTGCATTATAACACGTTGTGTAAAACGCAACTTATAAGCATTTTTACCTGTGCAGTTTACAGTACAAACCGAACTTTTGAAGGTTGAATTGCACAGGTCAAAAATTTGGCATCTTTGTATTTCAGCACAAAATCAAGACCATTATACTCTCTTCGCGCCTTTTTCGCAAACCATTTGTCCTCACGTCGTGTCCCCCGCGCTTTTTCATTTGTTCTAAA
>CAZSIG010000719.1:0-2334 GCA_964606195.1 uncultured Anaerolineales bacterium | reverse complement strand
TATGGGGACGCCCGCGGCGGTAATTTTGAATCTGCGTAAGTCCTATGATAGCCGGGGGGGCATGTTCAGTGACACTTGTTGACTATCGTTGACCGCGTATAGCCTTCCGAGGTTTCGGAAAACTTCGGAAGTCTGGGAAAATCCAATTCAACTGAACCAGTGCCATTGGCGCGACTAACTAGAAAATTCGTGAAATTAGTGACAGAATATCAACCACGCGAATTACTGAAACGCCAAAATTCCCAAGAGGATGTTCGCAAATTATTACTAAAACCTCTTTTAGTGCTAAAAAATTTCCAAATATTAAATCTTCGTCAAGCATTTGCGCTGCTTATCACTATTTCCCAGCACTTGTGGTTTAGAAACATAACAATACTACTCCTAGTGTTCGCAAAACAACTTCACAATAACAAATCTTAAAAATCGAAGACGGAGCTACGCGGTATCTTACGAACAATCAAACCACCCTAAGTGACAACACAACCTGTATGATATAACCGCGACGATAACACAACATATAGTTGGTTTTCGCAATTTCATAAGCCTTCGCGCCTCTTGAAAATCGCTTGCCAAACCTGCTTCTATTTGGTATAATAGTTATCGACAATTACAGAGAAGCGACTATAGTTCCTCGAAAAATCCTCAACACTACTGTCCACTATATCTAGCAGGATCCTCTAAGCAACGCGACTTACACGTTGCTCTCTCCCCTCCACTGGGGCAAGATAAAAATAGCAGCAATTGTAAACTAAATATTAATAGATTATCTCCGCGTATCCCTTATTTCGTCGGAGGTAGATATTTTTTTCTGTTTATTAAATCTTGGGGGTATCTGCCGCGGTACCGACGCGGCGGAAACTATATTTGATTCTAAATTTTGGGTAAGCACTACTATTTACGGAGAAGAAAAACTATGAATGCGGAGCACACTTGGCAGGCGACACTAGGCGAGTTAGAGTTGCAGATTCCCAAAGCAACATTTAATACCTGGTTAAAAAATACCCACGTTGAAGCGTACGAAGATGGCTTATTTGTAATCGGCGTCGGCAACGCGTACGCGGTAGATTGGCTGGAGAATCGGCTAATGGGGACGATAAAGCGTACTCTGACCAATATCGCGGGGCGCGCAGTAGACCTGAAATTCACGCTCAAGACCGTTCAAGAACCCGTACCGGAGCAAACTAACCCTTCTTCACAGCCTCTCGGTCCAATGTTCGAGCATAAGGACACAAGCCATAAAGATGCTGCCCCTCCTCAAAATCATTATCCCCCTCCCCCACCTTCATACAATGGTAATGGCAACGGCAGTAGATGGGCAGGCAACTTGAACGCGCGCTACACCTTCGATACTTATATCGTCGGACAGAACAATCGGCTGGCTCACGCGGCGGCAATGGCCATCGCGGAACGCCCCGCGGAGGCATATAACCCCTTGTACATCTACGGCGGCGTTGGCCTCGGCAAAACGCATCTTCTACACGCGGTCGGTAATTACTTGGGGCATCGCCGCGTACGCTATGTATCATCTGAAGAGTTCACCAACGATCTGATCAGCGCGATTCGCCAGCAAACCACCAATGATTTCAGGCAACAATATCGCAGCATCGATGTGTTACTAATTGACGATATCCAATTCATTGGGGGCAAAGAGCGGACACAAGAGGAGTTTTTCCATACTTTCAACGCCTTACAAGCCGCGAACAAGCAAATCGTGCTCTCCAGTGATTGCCCGCCCAAGGCGATCCCCACGCTAGAGGCGCGCCTGCGCTCTCGTTTCGAGGGAGGGTTGATCGCGGACATCCAACCGCCGGGGCTGGAAACGCGCATCGCTATTCTGGAATTTCATACAGAGAGACAGCCTATCAGCGTGCCGCGTGAGGTGATAAGTTTTATTGCCGCGAAAGTGCAGACCAACGTGCGCGAGCTTGTGGGGGCATTGAACCGCGTGCTGGTATTTTGCCAAACTATGAATCAGCCGCTTAACCCCGATGTAGCGGAGCAGGCATTGACCGATTTAGTGGAACAGCGAGAACTCACCCCCGAATATATCATCGACGCCGTCGCTAATTTCTACGATTTAGATGCCACGACGCTCAGCAGCAAAAGCCGTAAAAAAGCTATATCTACCCCGCGCCAGATAGCCATATACTTCCTACGCGAAGAAACCGACGTCTCCCTGCCACAAATTGGAGAAATGCTAGGGGGACGCGATCACACTACCATCTTATATGGGTACGAAAAGATAAAAGAACTGCGCAATAGCGACGCGCAGTTCCGCCGCGAATTGACGAATATAAGAAATCATCTGCATAATAATTGATGAACTTCTGTATG
>CAZSIG010000718.1:0-2338 GCA_964606195.1 uncultured Anaerolineales bacterium | reverse complement strand
TATGAACGAACAAATCGCGGCGCGTATTCGCGAATCGTTGGATGACGGGGTATTGAACTGCCCCATCGCGTTCAAAATCGCCCGCCAATTGGAGGTCACGCCGTTGGAGGTGGGACAGACCGCGACCGAGATGGAGATTCACCTCGCGAAATGTCAATTAGGACTGTTCGGCTACGGTCCCAAGGAGGAGGGCAAGCACCGCATCGTCGAACCCGCGGCGGAGGTGAGCGCGGAGATGCGGGCGAAAATCGAGGCGGGGCTGGTGGACGACCGCCTGCCCTGCGCCACCGCATGGGAGATTGCGCGAGAATTAAAGGTCAAGCGCATGGCGGTCAGCAGCGCGTGCGAGACGCTGGGGGTGCGAATCAAGCCTTGCCAGTTGGGATGTTTCTAGCGCGCCCGTCGTCCGCCAAGTGGGGCGGCAGGGGAGCACGCATAATGCCGCCCCACTTGTTGGGGCGGATTACGAAGCGCGATGTTAAGCGTAATGCACGCAAGGAGGAGATATGTCCACTTTAGCCTTAGATATACCATTTGCATCGGAAATAAATCTATTGGTGAAAGCGGGATTATACCAAAATCCCGCGGAGGTTATCACCGACGCGGTGCGGCAATTGCTAATTCAGAATCCGCACTATCGGCAAGAAATCGCGATCACCGCGTATCAGGCAGAGGAGATTTCGATAGGGAAAGCCGCGGAGATGGCGGGCTTGAGTTATGTCGATATGATGGAACTTCTCCGAAGTAGAGGCATTAGCCTAAAGTTGGGACCAGAAACTGAGGCAGATGCTGTGGCTGAGATTGAGGCAATGCGGGAGGCTGCCCCCCTCTAACTCCCCCCAAAGGGGGGAGAATAGGCATAACTTCCCCCCCTTTGGGGGGGATTGAGGGGGGGAGGTTGTTCACGATACGTAATCCAACCCAACTGAACCAGTCCCCCGCGTGTTTCTCGAAGCAAGAAAATCAGTGAAAATTCGTGTAATTAGTGGCAAAAAAATCAACCGCGTGTTAATCTGAAAATGGACTACCTAGACCTGGAAATCAAAATCGAACACCGCGCCGGAGGGGAATATACCGTCACGGCGCGCAGCCCCGAGGCGGCAACCGCCGCGGGCACTTTCGCCATGCCGTTCGACGAAGATGATTTGGCGGAGATGGGCGAGATTTTGGACATCACGCTGCGGCTCTCCGTGCGCGGCGATTTCGAGGAGGCGGCGCCGGAGTTGGAACGGATGCGCGGCTATGGCAAGCGGCTGTACGGCGCGCTCTTTCACGATGAAATCGAGACCTTCTTCGCGGCACAGTCCGGCGCGGCGCGGGCGCGCGGGCAAGGGGTGCGCGTCAAGCTGAACCTGCACTCCAGCCTGACGCGGCTGCCTTGGGAATTCATGCACCGCCCGACCGCGCTCGATTTCATGGCGCTGGACAAGCATACGCCGCTGGTGCGCTACGTCAAGGTGGAGCAGCCGGTGGCGCCGCTGCGCGTCACGCCGCCGCTGCGGATTTTGGTCGTGACCGCGATGCCGAAGGGCTACGCCGAACTGGGTATCGCGGAGGAGAAACGGCGCATCACGCAGGTGCTGGCGCAGTTGCAGCGGCGCGGGCTGGTCGCGGTCGATTTCATCGCGGGAGCGGATACGCTGGGGCAGTTGGCGCGGCAGGAGCATAAGGAGCAGTACCACATCCTGCATTTCATCGGGCACGGCAAATATCACGAAAAGTCGCAGCGCGGCGTCTTGGTGGTCGAGGATAAGCGTAATCGCGGCGAGTGGACTACGGGGCGGGCGCTGGCGCGTGTGTTGCAGTATTACGATAACCTGCGTCTGGTCGTCATCAATGCCTGCGAGGGGGCGCAGGGTTCGGAGACCAACCCCTTCGCGGGGGTGGCGGAGGCGCTGGCGTGTAAGGGATTTCCGGCGGTGGTGGCGATGCAGTATCTCGTCTCCGACGAGGCTGCCGTCATCTTCGCGGAGGAGTTCTACGCGGCGATTGCCGAGAATCTGCCGGTCGACGCGGCGATGACCAAGGCGCGCGTGCGGATGTCGCTGGCGCGCCAGGACAGCATCGAATGGGCGACGCCGGTGCTCTTCATGCGCGCCCCCGATGGGAAGCTGTTCGACTTGCCGGAGCGGCGTGCCGTGAACAAATTTGCCCAGATACCGCCGCGCTTGCTGTGGCTCGGCGCGGGCGCGGTGCTGCTGCTGCTGTTGGTTATAGGGGGAATGTGGGGCAGGGGCAAGCTGACGCCGCGAACGCCGACCGCCGCCCCGACGACGGCGGTCGCGATTGTAGCCGCAGGCTTTACGCCTGCGCCCAGCGCAACCATAAAGGTTGCGGC
>CAZSIG010000717.1:0-2339 GCA_964606195.1 uncultured Anaerolineales bacterium | reverse complement strand
GTTTCTCCCCAGAAGAGGTCTGACATGTCCTTGCGGTGGTCATCGCCGCGCCGCAAATTTCATCTATTACTTTTATCTTCTCTACCATTTACTTACGAGTGTCCTTTTTTACCTAGAACTTATGCAAACCGCGCTGTAACTCACCGCAGAGGATATACAATTTTCAGACTTCCGAAGTCTCCAAGACTTCGGAAGTCTCTGAACCGCGTTCAATTGAAACTCGCATACACGCCAATTATATCGCGAGAACGACCATAAGTAAAAACCCGTTCCGCGAATAAGGAACGGGTTTCGAATACCAGAGACTTCGGAAGTCTGAAATTACTATTGCCTGCTGCCTCTGCCGCCGCCCTGCTGACCGCGTCCTCCACGAAAACCCTCACCCGCCGCGCGCTCAACGTTCTCACCGCGTCCCGCGTTGCCCCAGCCATGCCCTTCACCCTGACCACCCTCGTTGCCACATACATCGCAAACGCCGTCACCATCTTCATCTACGAACTCAGAGTTTAGCTCCGCGTTTTTGTACAATCTTTCACCAGTAGCGCGGTAGCCGTTGCCGCCGTGCGCGATTGCCGCGTTCGCTTCCCAATCCTGCGCGGCGCGCTGCGCGGATACTATCCCCATTAGCAACCCTATTGCCAACACCGAAATGCCCGTGATAACTAAAACTCTCTTTATCATAATCCTAAACTCCTTTTCTTAGTTTTATCTCTTGAGAAATTTGGGTCAACTCAGATTCGCGGGGTAAATTACGGTAAATCGCGCTACCACGCGGGGGATAATGCCGGTGTAGGGCGGCTTTCTTAGCCGCCGTTCTAGCCCATTATCACCCAAAATGGCAGGTATGGAAACCTGCCCTACCTCACGAATCCGCGTAGAGCCATAAATTTCCGCTCTCAGCTTCTGGCGACAGTATAACATCTTTTCGTGCCGTAGGATAGCGTCGTTTAGCGCGGTTTCGCCCGCGCTATTTGGCGCGGTTTTTGACATCGCGAGAGAATTATGCTATAATTTAGTTAGGCTAACTAAATAAATGACTGATGCTAAGGAATGAGAATTAAATAACTTGCGCGGTTTGGATCTAGCTCGCGCTAGGGGGGAGCTCGTTAATAGTGTTCATACGCGTTCATTGCCCTCTAAACGCACCCATAAAGGGTGCGCCTACAATGTAGCCGCAGGCTTTACGCCTGCGCTAACCGCGCCAAGTGAGTAAGTTATTTAATTCACGATCCTAAATCTTCACCGCAGAGACGCGGAGAGTGCAGAGATTAACAACAATTTGAAGCCCGCGAAGTCTTGAAAATTCGCGTCAATTTGCGTTCCTAATAAGCTAGGCAGAAAACAGGACGCGGATTTTCGCGGATTCACGCGGATAAATAGCTTAAATCCTGAAAATCCGCGTCTCATATAATCACGTACATAAGCGACCGCGCCAAATAGCGCGGTGATACTTACGCCAAATGACGCTTTATCGCGCCGCGATATTATGATATATTGAGAGCACAAAAGAAAAAATGATTGGTTTTTAGGAGGTAAATAAACATGAAGAATAAGAACAAACTTAACTTTTGGCTCGATATCGCGATTGGAGGCACGTTTTCGATAACCACACTCACTGGTTTGATGTTCTGGTTAGTCCTACCAGAAGGTCCTGGCAGCAGCAAATACGTTTTATGGGGCTTGCCGAAATCCACATGGGCAGCCATGCACGATTGGGCGGGAATTATTATGTTAGGAGGAATAGGGTTGCATCTCATCCTACATTGGCGATGGATAACCTGCGTGGCAAAAGGCTTTTTCAAGAGATTGACGCGCCGCGCCCGCCTCAATTTCTCGCTAGATAGTGCGCTGTGCATCATCTTCGCGGTAGTGAACGTCTCCGGATTGATAGCATGGTTGGCGCTGCCGAGCGGTTATCAAGGCGGACGCAATCCATACTACAACGCGACGTTATTCGGATTGGCGCGGCACGGGTGGAACGAGGTCCACTTATGGACGGGTCTGGCGATGATTGTCCTCGCGGTTACACATATCGCACTGCATTGGAATTGGATTGTGTGTATGATGCAGCGCTATACCGCCGATGCAGTATGCCGCATACAGGGTGATGTAGCTACAAACGAATGCGCGGTGTAGTTTTAGTCAGCAGACGCGGATTTATGAGCTTTAGCGGGAGCCAATCCGCGAAAATCCGCGTTAATCCGCGTCCAAAAAAGATTTGTCAGCCACTCAGGACAGAGTTCTGCAAACGAACGAGGTGAAAATGCCCGATACCCCAGAAAAGCGGTTCGTGGAATTACTTGACCGGCTGCGCCGTTTGGCTTTTGGGATGCCGTTCG
>CAZSIG010000716.1:0-2346 GCA_964606195.1 uncultured Anaerolineales bacterium | reverse complement strand
GACTTGGAATTGAACACTTCATTAACCCAGTTATTCTGGTCGGGATAGTCCGCGCACCAACCAGCGCGGTAGATGTGCGGCTTATCCTCGTCCGGCGAGCCGGGTGAAAGGGTTTTCAAAAATACCGCCCATTCTTGCGTCTCGATGGTGATATTCGCCTTGGGAAACGCCTCCGCCCACATCGCCTGAATAGCCTGCGCGATTTGCCCGTGAGCCTCACTGACATTGTGCATCAGTATCAAATCAAGCCCTTCACCTTCGGGATAACCGGCTTCCGCCATCCACGCTTGTGCCTGCTCGACTTGCGCGTCGTAATCGTCCCCCACCATCCACCCACCAATCTCCATATCGTCCGCGACGTTACCGAAAATACCCGGAGGAGCCAGACTATGCGCGGGACGCTGTTCGCCCTTGAGTAGGTTATCTATGAGCGCGGCGCGGTCAATCGCGGTGGCGAACGCCTTGCGCACCAGCAAGTTATCAACCGGCGGCTTGGTGGTCACGAAACCGTAGTAATAGGTACACAATCGCGGCGCGATGAAGAGTTCCTCATTGAGTTGCGGATCCGCTTTGATGCGGTCCATGTCCGGCAGGGGCGGAGGATTTCCGGGAGGTCCTGCCATTATATCGATCTCGTTCGCCTCGTACATTGCCATAGAAGTTGAGGCTTCCTGAATGATGGGACCTTGAATGACTTCGATCTGCACATCGTCCGCGTCGAGCCACAGCGGATTTTTGACGAGCCTCACGTAAGCGCCATGAGTCCACTCTTGCAAAGTGTACGCGCCGTTCGTCGCGATTATTCCCGCCTCTGTCCAGCGGTCGCCATATTCCTCGATGACCTGCTGCGGCAGCGGATAAGCCACCCACATCGCGGCAATCGAGGGGAAATAGCCGGCAGGTTCACTCAAGGTGAACTGAACCGTGTAGTCATCGAGCGCCTCGACTCCTACCGCGTCGCGTAAAGCCTCGAAGTCCTCGGCGTTCGGGTCAGCGGTGTTGAATTCCTCAGAACCGGCAAGCATATAGAGCATGAACGCGTAGTCTGAGCCGGTGTTGGGATCCAATGTACGCTTCGCGCCATATTCGATATCGTGAGCCGTTACCGGTCCCAAATCTTCGAATTCACCGGTGCCGAGATTGAGATGTACCCAATTCACATCATCGCGCATCTTGAACGTCCATACCAGCCCATCATCAGAAGTCTCCCAATCTGTTGCCAATTCGGGCACGACGTTCGCGTCCTGGTCGAATCCCATCAAGCCCATAAACATCTGCTCAATCAGCCAGTGCGAAGTGCTGTCGGTGGCTTTCGCGGGGTCGAGTGTCGGGGGTTCGGTGCTGAATACGGTATCCAGCGTTACCCGATTATCCAGCTCGCCTGCCGCGGCAACTTCCACGACCTTCTCTACCTCTTTTTCGACCACGACAGTCTCTTTGATGACCTTCTCGACGACCTTCTCCTTCTCCACTTCGACGGTCTGGACGACCTCTTTCTCAACAACAACCTCGCGCTCTACTTCGACGGTCACAACTTTTTCAACGACCTGAGGCGTCGGTGTCGCACATGACGCGACGGTGAAACTCACCAGCATTACCAAGATAAATAAAGAAACTATCTTTCTCATTTCCACTCCTCCTTTTGAACAATTATTTATGACTCTACGCGGATTCGTGGGGTAGGGCAGGTTTCTTACCTGCCGTTTTCGCCGATGATAAAGAACGGCGGCTAAGAAAGCCGCCCTACGCGAGTATTTTAAGTCCCGCGCCCATACTTTTTACCCCACGAATCTGAGTTGACCCTTATTTATTAACGCACCGTTCACGTTAGTTTAGTGATACTTTCTCACAAGCCATTGATAATATACATCACCTCCTTATATAATCCTACCCTCGCGGTAAACTCACCGCGAAAGGTATTTGTGAATTTATACGCAAAATCGAGATTTTGGATTGTACGATTCCCATAGTAATCATATCATATAATGGCTTAAGATACGCCAATCCGCAGTACAGGATTTCGCCTGTACCGCGGGCTAGTCTTCTACCTGGACTGATGACTAGTTTACATGAGCTGCACCACGCGTTTGACAGAGACTCATTTATAGAATAGAGTTTATATCGATTTGTCGACGCGTAGCTAATGGAACGCAGATTTTCCTGATTTAACTGATTTACGCTGATTTTTATGTTTTTGATTACCCAAAAGCGCGGCATATGTCTTAAAATCTGCGAAAATCAGGCCAATCTGCGTTATCTGCGTTCTATTAATGACGCGGTCAAATAAATCGATATAATATCTAATATAGGACTTACGCAAAACCGCACTATAATTCACCGCAGAGG
>CAZSIG010000715.1:0-2347 GCA_964606195.1 uncultured Anaerolineales bacterium | reverse complement strand
TACCATCCCGCGGGCGAAGTGCCGTTTATCTGGTCATCACCGATTAACGAGATATTGGGGGCAGCTTTACAAATCTGGTTGCCCCCTATTATTGTGTATAACTCGCTCGCTCTCCTGACTTTCGCGCTCTCGGGCTACACGACCTACTGGCTTAGTCGCTACTTTTTAAGTAACACTCCTCACAAAATATACGCTGCCTTCATCGCGGGCTTAATCTACGCGTTTTCCCCCTATCATTTCGCCCATATCTTCGAAGGGCATCTCAACATCGCGACTATTCAGTGGCTTCCCCTCGCGGTATTGGGCGCGTTCGTACTCTATGACACCCCGTCCTGGCGCACCGCGTTGCTCGCCGCGACGGGCATGACTCTCGTCGCGTTATCAAGTAATTATTATATCCCTTATTTTATCCTCATCTTCGGGGCGGTATTTGGCACTTATCATCTGTGGCGCGATCGCGCCGACTTCTTCCGCCGCGAATTTTGGCTCTGGGCGTTCGTGAGCGGCGTAATAATACTGCTGCTCATTACGCCCTTTTACTTACCATTTCTGCATAGCGCGGAGCAATCCGCAGATGTGATGGATGATCTAAGCGACTACGTGTTCGATTACGGCGCAGACCTACTCGCTTTCATCACCCCATCCGCGCTTCACCCCCTACTAGGAAAATTCTCCAGCCCGCTGTACCAGCAATTCACATCTCAACATTATCCGGAGATGACCGTATTTCTAGGTTACATCGCGCTGCTATTGAGTATCGGCGCGTTCATCGGCAAGCGTCATCGCGCCGCGCCGTTTTGGGGACTTCTGGGCTTAGTCGGGTTGGTATTCGCGCTGGGCCCCTATCTGCATATCGCGGGGAGGCGATTGATACCGCTGCCTTACATGATATTCACCAAACTACCATTTCTGAAATTCTTTCGCGTTCCGAGCCGCTGCGCGGTCACGGCGATTCTTGCAGTAGCCGTACTTAGCGGTTTCACGTTACAGCGTGTCTTCGCCGCTCTGCCGCGTTATCGCGTCCCGATTTTCATCGGCTTATCTATCCTCATCCCGCTCGAGTCTATCTACGCGTTTCCTTTTCGTACTTTCGATATGACCGTGCCTGACTTTTACCACCAAATGGGACGAGATCCCGAAGAATACGCGATCTTAGAACTCCCCGCGTTTCCGCTGGCATATCAGGGCTATCAAATCTATCACGGCAAAAAGCTAGTGAATGGCTTAATCCCGCGTGCCCCGCGCCGCGTGGAGCAGTTTATCCATGAAGATCTGTATATCTCACAACTCACTCACCCCAAGCAGATGCAGGACAATCCACAACTTCGCCGAGTAGACATCTTCTACAAACCGCGCCGTGACTCCGGCAATACGGATACGCTTCGCCAACATAACATCCGCTACGTTCTGCTACACCGCGTCGCGCCCGACTGGGCCATGCCCGCAGAGGAATATCAGGTCGTGCGCAATTTGCTGAATAGCTCATTGGGACAGCCCGTTCACGAGGCGGAGAATTTGTTGGTTTATGAGACACCGCGCCGCGTCAGCACACTCGGCGCGGTGTCGCCCGAACACGCACCCCACCTCGCGCTCGGCTATAGGTGGCACGAGGGACAAACTTATGTCAATGGAATGCCCGCGCGCGATATGACGCAAAATGGCACGATATTCATCAACGCGAATATAACCGAACATTTGCGCCTCAGTCTGGACATCGCGGCTTACATCGCGCCCATCACCGTTACCGTGTACGCCGATGATAATTTAATTGCCGAAACGCGGTTGGCAACTCCGCGACAACCGGTTGGTTTAGTCACCGATCCATTCCTCGTTACGCCGGGGCAAAATGAGATAAAACTACATACCGAACCGGCATGTGCCGAAAATGATTCGAATTGCCGCAGCATCGCGGCGCAGAATGTGCGCATCGTCCGCGCCCAACTGCCGGTCAGTCCTACTTATTCTATATCAGCGAATTTCGATAACCGCGTCAGATTGCTGGGATACGATCTAGAAACTACCACATCGGCGTACCGCGTGACCCTTTACTGGGAATGTTTGCGTGATATGGAAACCGATTATACCGTCTTCGCGCATTTACTTGATGAGCGCGGGGAGATGCTGACGCAGTCGGACGGGTATCCTCTGAACGGGAAACACCCCACCAGCGGTTGGCAGCGGGGCGAAGTGGTGATAGATACGATTACTCTGCCCCGCGCCGCGAGGGACGATCACCTCGCGGTAGGGATGTACGATTTGGAGACGCTGAAACGTCTACCACGCGTGAATACGTCAGAAACTTTCGTAAAAATCGAGCTTTAAGACACATGATTAACCACTAAGGACA
>CAZSIG010000714.1:0-2350 GCA_964606195.1 uncultured Anaerolineales bacterium | reverse complement strand
AATCCTGAAAATCCGCGTTAATCCGCGTCCCTAAAAATTGCTTAGCTATCCAAAAGCTTATTTAGGAACAAGTCTATTACATTGCTCAGGTGCCTGGCACTTTCCGAAGTGCTGGTCACCTTATCGCGCTCACTCTCAGTCAGTAACCGCGTAAATCCGGGTAGTTCACGCGGGAAACCATACAGAGAAAGTACTACCTTCCCCCAATTTACTATCAACCTCTATGCAACCGCGATGCCGTTCGACGATATCCTTGCTAATACCCAATCCCAACCCCGTGCCAGATTTCTTGGTAGTGAAAAAGGTATCAAATATATGGGGTAAAATGCGCGGCTCGATGCCGGGACCAGTATCCGTAAATTTAACCCATACGCCCGGGGGATCCTCGATCACAATCGTGCGCACCGCTAACTTTCCCCCATTCGGCATGACATCCAACGCGTTGATCACCAAATTCAAAAATACCTGTTTGACCTGGTCACCAAATAATTTCAATAACGGTATCTCTGCCGATAAGTTTGAGATGACCTCGACGTTGTTATGCTGACACTGCTTCGCGGTTAACTCCAAAACCTGGTGAACCAAGCTATTTATATCATTAATCTCCATCTCATCTTCTGAACCTAGCCGGGAAAAACCGCGCACGCGGTTCACTGTACGCGAAATGCGCAAAACTTCGCCATAGGCTATTTCTAAGTATTCCTGCAACTCAGAATCTGGTGGGGCGATCTCTTCAGCCAAACTGAGTATACCGATAAGTGCTTGAATAGGGTTACTGACCTCGTGAATGATCGAGGCAGAAAGCTGCCCGATAGCCGACAGTTTCCCCGCGTGGAGCACTTGCCGCTGCATCTCTTTGCGCTCGGTGATGTCGCGGGCGGTGGATAGAACGATAGGTTGATCATTAAGCGTGAATAGATGCGCGCTAACTTCAACGGGAATGACTGAACCATCGGCGGTGATATACCCCGTCTCGAAAAGTGCCTGCTGCTCGTTGAAAAGCTTTTCGTTCACCGCCAAAGTGTCGTAAGATTTATCCATCGCTTCTATATCATCCAAAGATAATTGCAGCAATCCTTCTCGCGAGTACCCTAATTTACGACACGCGATGTCGTTCACCTCAACGAATTGCGCGGGGACGCCATCAGAATTTATCGAATAGACGAAGACGATGTCACTGCCGCTGTTGAACAGAATCTGATACCGCTCCTCACTTTCCCGCAACGCCTGCTCCGCGCGCTTACGTCTCGCGATTTCATCCTGTGCCTGCTCGTACAATCGCGCGTTATCTATAGATACAGCCGCGGACGCGGCTAATGGCTCTAGCAGCGACATGTCCGCCTCGTCGAAACGCCCGACCTTCGTATCGACCACCTGCAGCACGCCGATTACATCTTTCTTAACCTTCAATGGCACACAGAGCACCGAACGCATATCCAATCCCGCCTGGCCATCAACGCCGCGATAATACCGTTCATCAGTCCAGGTATCGCGTACGATCAAGCTCTCACCGCTGCGTGCCGCCCAATTACCGATCCCGACCCCCGAAGTCAATCGCCAACCGCGCACTACCTCACTGCCGGGACCGATAGCCTGCCGACAAACTAGGTCATCTGTCCTCTCGTCGATCAGCCAAACTGACGCGGCGACGGCACCTAACAAGCTTCGCGCCTCCTCCAAAACGATGCTCAACACCTGATCCAGATTAAGCGTAGAACTGATCGCCTGGCTGGCGCGGTTAAGGAGTGCCAACTCTTGGTTACGCTGGCGCAAAGTCTCTTCCGCCTGCTTGCGCTCAATGGCGTATCGTATAGAACGCCCCAAGAGGTTACTATCAACTTGTCCCTTTACCAGATAATCTTGCGCGCCCTTTTGCACCGCCTCAACCGCTAATTGTTCATCGTTAAGTCCGGTCAGCACAATGACCGGCACGTGGGGAACGCGCGCGTATACTTCCGTGAATGTACTCAATCCCCGACTATCCGGTAATGAGAGATCCAACAATACTACATCGACATTTCCATTAGTCATCAAACGTAACCCCGCCGCGAGGCGGTTTTCGTATTCCATGTTGAACGAAGCCCCTTTCGCTTCCATCAACATCTTTTCTATTAACCGAATATCGCCGGGGTTATCCTCCACTAAGACGACCTCAATTAATCTCTCTTCCATGATTTTTTCCTTCCCCTTCCACATGAAACCTTAACCAAAAGCTCGCGGTGCTGAGAGACGCGGTAGATACGAATTGATTAACCACCAAGGGCACAAAGCACACCAAGATTTTTATCAGGATTTACCCAAAATCTAGCTACCTGACACTTTCAAATTACCACTTCCGCCCGCGGCGCGG
>CAZSIG010000713.1:0-2367 GCA_964606195.1 uncultured Anaerolineales bacterium | reverse complement strand
CGGCTAGCGGCAGCCCCAAGGGATCCAAACTAGCTAACATCATTTTGTATGGCGTTTCATACTGACCATTCTTGGCTTTGCCGACCTTGAAGAGCGTGTGTTCCTCTGTGTCGTGATGCACCGTCCCGGTGGTTGCATCCAGGCGCACAGTTAGCTCTTCTCCCAGGTGGTACACTCGCACCATATGGCGCCCTAAGAGTGCCTCGATCGCACGCCAATGATCTGTCTGACTCAACATTTTCAGCCATAGTGCCAAGCGGTCATCTGTGAAATCTAATTCTTTCAGGGCCTGCCCCGTCAATGTCTGCAAGATTGTCTGGCGCTTGGCTACCCATTCTCGGACCCGATCCATGCGGTGGCTATGCTCAGTAAGAATGTGTATCAGCCAGATGGTCATCAGCCATCCTGGACTGAGACCTTGTCAATTGCCATGGGGTTCTATCACCTGATCGATGATCGCCTGTACGCGCATCTTTTGTAAATGTCCAAAGATGATCGGTATGTCAGCTACTCGTTCAACTTCAACCTCGCCAACCTGGTGCTCTTTTTCCATGTTGGTAAGGATACCAGATTTTACTTTTTTGCTCAAATTTGAGCGAACGTTGAGATATCAGCTAAAGGAAAAGACTTTACAAGCTGAGGCTGTTTTTCATAGCGAAGACAAGTTTGGTCGACGATATACAGTGGACGTATGTATTGAAGGCGTTGCTGATCAGCAAGCCGTCGTGCGAACAGGATGGATTATTCCTTCAGGAGCTAACACGGCTCATCTTGTAACATTGTATGTAAAGAGGTAGAAAATATGCCAAACTTAGGTGATTTGGTTGAATTAACTGTAGATATTCCAGAATATAATCTGCGTGAAGGGATGCGCGGGACAATTGCGCACTGCCATGATAACGCGGCTTATGAGGTAGAATTCACCAACACTGAAGGGGAAACTATTGACTTCTTAGCGTTGTGTCCAGCACAATTTATTGTAGTTTGGCGCGCTGAAATGGAGCAATGGGTTCCGATAGCGGAACAAATTGACGCACTGATAAACAGGTTACCAATACAAGCTGCCCAGAATGTGCTGGATTATGCGCGCTTTTTGGCTGTGCGAAGTCAATATGCAAGTGCATGAAAACTACAACACGAACTAAAATTACACTCTTCTGCTCCACAATCGCGCTTTCCTCAAATACCCCCCGCCGCGACGTGAATCCCCACAGCGGTATGCACCGCGCCTCCGACTGTTAAGCTATCCAATTCAATAATACTGTCACCGTCAACACGCTGACGATGGTAGTGATGAGTACACTCAAGGCGACGAACTCCGCGTCGGATTCGAACTCTGTTGCCAAAATGGTCGTCGTCACCGCGGTCGGCATTGCGCTCTCGACGATGACCGCGTTGCGCGCCGCGTTGCTCATGTCCATACTTGCAATCAGAAATACCGCGAGCACCGGCGCGATGATTAACCGTCCCACTGTCACAATAGTCAACGCGGGGATATGCAGGACGCGTTTATCGTTCTGAAAAGTTTCTAGCAACTGAATGCCGAGCATGACGAGCGCGGCGGGCACCGATGCTTGACCGAGTAGATGAACCGATTTCATCAGCGGTTCGGGGATGGTCAAGTTGCAAAAGTTAATGCCTAAACCGAGCACCGCGGCGTAAACCATCGGCACCTTGACCACGCGGCGCAGGGCAATGAGACTCGAGGCGCGCCCGCGCGCCGCGATATAGACGCCTAAGCTGGCAATCACGACCGCGCTGACGGTGAAGTAGACCGTCGCCCTTGCCAACGCCGCCTCGCCGAACGCGAAGAGGGTGACGGATAAGCCGTAGTTACCGGTGTTCATGAACATCATCGCCAACAGAAACGCACTGCGCGTCGTGCCGTCGAGCCGCAGCAGCCGCGCCGCGATTTCTCCCAATCCCCACAGTATCAGCGTAGTTAGAATATATACGATGGTAATCTGTCCGAACTCCGCACCGCTGACGCGCGAGCGGACTAGAGAGTCAAAGACCAGCGAGGGAGTGAACAGATAAAAGATGGCGCGTGAGAGGGTGCGCACTTCGAGTTGTAGATACCGCTGCACCGCCGCGCCGACGCTGATGATGAGAATAACCGGAAAGATTACGTTGATTAGAACAGACATAGTGATTTTTTCCCTTAGTACGTATTTTCTTTGCCACTAATTACACGAATTCTCACTAATTTTCTGTTTTTTGTATTGATTAGTGCAATTCGTGGCAGATTATTCCTTGTGTTCATAACTTTAGGAATGGCGCGTAAATAACTTGGGCATTTGGCGCGGTCAGCGTCCCCGTAAAGGGGACGGCTACTGTAGGCGCACCCTTTACGGGTGCGTTTAGGTA
>CAZSIG010000712.1:0-2369 GCA_964606195.1 uncultured Anaerolineales bacterium | reverse complement strand
TCCAGGGCGAGTAGTTGGCGGCTCGTCGCCAGCAGCCGCGCCCCATGCTCCGCCGTCAGCGCGGCGGTGACGAAGGCGCGCAGCTCCGCGTCGGCGATGGCGTTCTCCGCGTCCAGGGCGTCCTCCAGGTTGTCCAGCACGATGATGTACGTCCCCTCCCGCAGGGCGCGAAACACCGTCCGCGCCTTCTGCGCCAGCGGCAGCCGCGCGTTCTCCCACGCCGCCAGCAGCTCCGCCGCAGCCTCTCCCCCCACCAGCCGCGCCACATCCCGCACCATCTTGTCTACCCCCAACTGCTCCGCCGCGCGGCAGGAGAAATAGACGATGCCATCAACCGCCATCTCTTGCGCCGCATCCGTAGGGCAGGTTTCCATACCTGCCGCTTCCCGCTCCCCAACACCTGCCACCTCGGACATGTCCCCGGAATGGCGGCTATGGAAAGCCGCCCTACTCTCCACATTTTGCAACCTCATCCCCCCGCGCTCGATCTCCCGACAAACCTTCGCCACTAACGCGGTCTTCCCCATGCCGCCCCGCCCGACGACGGTAATCAACCGCGTCCGCCCGTCCGCGATCAGTTTGCACAGCCGTTCCATCTCCCGCACGCGGTTCTTGAACGTCTCGTCCGCCCCATGCAGCCGCGTCCCCACGACGCGCTCTCGCGTCATCTCGCGCCGTCTGCGCCCGGCTTGAATCTCCTCCACGCGCAACCGCTCCATGTCGCGCTCCAACCGCTTCTGAATGCGCGCTTCTTGCTCCGCCCGCAGGGCATTCGCGTCGAACTCGCGACCCTCCAGCGCGCGGTACAGGGCGTAACACAACGAGCGCAAATCCCCCTTGACGTACCGCCCCTGCCGTGCCTTCAGCAATCTATCCAACTTCCCCAGCGGCGCGGCGGGATTGACCACCCAGAACGCGCCCGCGCCGCGTTCGAGGCAGCGCGATATGTTATCCTGATGTTGAAAATTGACCACGAGCAGGTCATTTTGCAACACCGCGCGCAGTGTCATCTCAATCGGCTTCGGGAAATCGAAGGTCTCCTCCGGCGTCAGCGTATAGACGCGCTCCTCCACATCTCCGTTCAGCTTGATCAGCTTAACGCGCGGGTTCTTGCGCCGCAACACCACGCTCAGGCGGTCGTCATAATGACACCCGACGATGAACGTGGTGAAATCGCTCCCCATCATCCCCGCGCTCACCAGACTATCACGCGGCGCGGTGCCAAGTTCGGTAGTGAGAATGACATCGAAGTAGCCCGCCCGCACCAGTGCGGCGAGAGCCTGATACCCCGCGTACACCTCATCATCGCGCGGCAGCGTGCGGAGCAGCGAATACCGCTCGTTCACGCTGATCTTGTGCCAATCGACCGCGTCATCCATTTGTACCGCCGCGCCCAACAGCAGCACGTAAGGCGGCTCTTCAAGGTCGCGTTTTGCCTTTATCAATTTCGCCAGCAGTTCGATTTTGTCCGTCATATACCCTCCATCCAGTCATTCGCGTAAGGTATGCAAATTTACCACTAAGGACACAAGGCTAAATTTTGTTATGAATGAATATATTTGACCGCGTATAAACGCTAATAGAGAAAAAACTTGGTGCTCTTAGTGTACTTAGTGGTTAAACTATCATATAATTTTTCTTTATCACTTGCTCCTTCATCGCTATTGTATTTCAATCTCTCGCGCCATGAATTATATCACGATATTGAATAGGACGCATCTCTGAACAAGCCTCTTTTTGCCGCATTTCTCGCTCTCTATGCTCTCTGTGGTTGATAGGGTTTTCTCAAAGTCGCGCGGTTTGCCTAAGATGTCACCCTGAGCGCCGCGAAGGGTCTCGTTTCCCCGTTAATTTTGTTCACCCTAATCAACAGATAACAATTACGCTCATAGAGGCTTTAAGGTGAAATAGCTAAACTGCCCTTGCCGAAAAACGGATGCGCCTGTTACTATGCCTATGTTTGACCCTGAGTGTCTAACCGTTATGTACACCCTATGAAAGCGACTTAATTGCGCCCTACATGGCTCTCAGCCCCCCGTCCCCGGGGGCGTTAGGAATAGGGCGATGCTTTTGCCACAGCCGCCCCCGCGACGGGGGCTTAGAGCGAAATTAGAGTACGCTCACCTTAGACCGAACATAACAGTTAGACAGCAAGGGGTGTTTGACCGCGTATGATGGTTAATGACCTAATTTTTAGCTCCCCGCGAGCTTGCAGCTCGCGGGGAGCTAGATAGAGTACTATGCTCCACCTGGAAACCCATATGAGCGGATTCCTACTGTGGTTGATTAACGCGTAGACAGTTACCCCGACATTTTCTTGTACTCAAATAAATGGGTTGCGTGAGGTGAAATTGTGAGGTATAATGTTA
>CAZSIG010000711.1:0-2385 GCA_964606195.1 uncultured Anaerolineales bacterium | reverse complement strand
TGAAGTTTGGAGGAAATAATGTTTGAGAACTTATCGGATAAATTACAAGATGTTTTTAAGAAATTATCGGGCAAAGGTGTTTTGACCGAGAAAGATGTCGATATCGCGCTGCGCGAGGTCAAGCTGGCGTTGTTGGAAGCGGACGTAAACTACAAAGTCGTCAAGCAGTTCGTCGCGCAGGTGCGCGAACGCGCCATCGGAGGAGAAGTGTTGAAGAGCTTGACGCCCGCGCAGCAGGTGGTCAAAATCGTCAACGAGGAATTGGTTGATATTCTAGGTGAACCGGGCAAGCTCGATTTGTCGGGCGCGCCGCCGCATATCATCATGCTCATCGGACTGCAAGGCTCCGGTAAAACCACCACCGCCGCGAAGCTCGCACTGAACTTGCGCAAAAATGGCCAGCGCCCCCTGCTCGTCGCGGCAGATACGCGCCGTCCCGCCGCGGTAGACCAGCTAGAGACTTTAGGCGGGCAGTTGGATATTCCGGTACATAGCGAGGGCACGAAACCCGCGCCGCCGGAGATCTGTGCGCGCGCCCTAAAACGCGCCCAAGAATCCGCCTACAGTGTATTGATATTGGATACGGGGGGACGATTGCACATCAACGAGGAACTGATGAAGGAACTGACCGACATCAAACGCAAAACCGACCCCGCGGAGGTCTTGTTGGTGGTCGACGCGATGACGGGGCAGGATGCCGTGAACGTCGCGGCAGATTTTCACAAAAAGGTGGGATTGACCGGCTTGATATTGACTAAGGTGGACGGCGACGCGCGCGGTGGCGCGGCGTTGTCTGTGCGTCATGTTACCGGCGTGCCGATAAAATATTTGGGTGTCGGGGAGAAAAGCGAAGCGCTGGAGGTATATCACCCTGACCGTCTCGCGTCGCGTATCCTCGGTATGGGTGACATACTTAGCCTGATTGAGCGCGCCGAAGCCGCGGTGGATGAAGAGAAAGTGAAGGAGATGGAGAAGAAACTCCGCACCGCGACCTTCACATTGGAGGATTTTTTGGATCAGTTGCAACAGGTCAAAAAGATGGGACCGTTGGGGCAGCTCATGGAGATGATTCCCGGTTTTTCACAAGTGGCTAAGGATGTGCCGCAGGATTTGACCGAGAAGGAGTTCAAGCGGATAGAGGCGATTATCTATTCCATGACGCCGGAGGAGCGGCGCAACCCGCGCATCCTGAATGCCAGCCGCAAACGCCGCATCGCGCGCGGTTCGGGGACGACGCCGCAAGAGGTCAACCAGTTGCTGCGGCAGTTCAAACAGGTGCAAAAGATGATGAAAAGTTACTCTAAACTGATGGGGCGCGGTGGGGGGCTGAATATTCCCGGGTTGAGGTTGTAGATAAGCAGACAGTAGAAAGGAAACGGGAAACGCGGGGCAAGGTGATGGGCACTTGCCTAATGTCATCCTATATTCAAGATAACCGCTAAACAAATTTATTTCTAGAGTTAAACCGCGCGGTAAGTGTCCGTCACCTGACTTTTTCCCTGTTTCCCGTCTACCGGTTACTGTCTACCGTCTACCGATATATGGATAAGACACTTTCAATTGCTGAATTAAAAGTACACTATACGGTAAAAGGCGACGGCGCGCCGGTGGTGATTTTGCACGGCTGGGGCAGTTCGCGGCGCATCTGGACGGAGCCGCAGGAGATACTGGCGGAGAATTACCGCGTTTATGTTCCTGACTTACCCGGCTTCGGCGACACCGCGCCACCAGCACAATCTTGGAGCGTAGGAGACTACGCTTTTTTTGTTGCGGAACTGCTCGCGGCTTGGGGGGTATCTGAAGTTTATCTCATCGGGCATTCGTTCGGCGGGCGCGTCGCGATAAAGATGGCGAGCGAGGAAATCTACAAATTTGCAAATTCGCAAATTGGCAAGTTGGTATTGTGTGCCAGCGCGGGAATTAAACCACCGCGTACGATGAAGCATAGGCTCTTTGGCGCGGTGGCAAAAATAGGGAAAACGATGCTGGGCGATAACGACGCGGCGCGCAAGCTACTTTATCTGTTGGCGGGAGAGCGCGATTATTACTGTGCCCATGGCGTCATGCGCGAGACGATGAGCCGCGTCGTGGAGGAGGATTTGCGCCCGTTGTTATCCAAGGTCACAGTTCCTACATTGTTGGTTTGGGGCGACGCGGATAAACTGACGCCTATCGGGGATGCGCGTATTATGCACCAAGAAATCCCTGCGGCGCGATTGGAGATTGTACCCAACGCGGGGCATCGGTTGCCTTATGAGCAACCGCGCGAGTTTTGCAAGATAGTGAAAGAGTTTTTCGGATAGCTGTCGAGAGTGTATCGGTTCATCGAAAATTTAGTGGTGGCTAAAGAGTAAGTGATAGTTAAAATGATAATAATTCAACCAC
>CAZSIG010000710.1:0-2387 GCA_964606195.1 uncultured Anaerolineales bacterium | reverse complement strand
CGGCTTCCTGGGCGCGGCGGCGGGGTGCTGGATCACGTATCCCGCGGCATTGGGTTACACCGTGACACAAGATGTGGTCGCCGCTGGGGGTAACCTGCGCGCCAGTGTGAACAACCGCCTGGGCGACACGATTGGCGAAGCGGCGGTCGGCACCGCCACCAGCGCGAACTACGCGCTGGCGTCGGGCTTTTGGGGCGGGCTAGACCGCGTGCCGGAGCCGCCGTTCCGCGTCTTCGGCTACTGGATGGTGCAGAGCGTGGTGGCTTCCGGTGGGGAGATTTCGCGCACGCTGCCCACCAGCGGGCAACGCTTGGATAATACAGTAGGTGAACCTGCTGTATCTGACGCCATGGCGATGAGCAGCGCGGGGTATCGGCTCGCATCAGGCTTCTGGGTCGCGGTGGATAGTCAACCGCCGACGCCCACCCCGAGTCCCACGCCACCGCCGACCTTCACCCCATCGCCGACGCCCATCCCGACCGCGTCGCCCACACCGCAGCCCCGGGAGTTCAGTCTCAGTATCAACGAAGGCGCGCTCTTCACCAACCAGACCGCGGTGACGCTGACATTGCAGGGCCCGAACGTTACCGAGATGAAAATCTCCAACGATGGCGGCTTCGCTGACGCGGAGTGGGAGAACTATCGCATCACGCGGACGTGGACGATCTCGCCTTACGGTAGCTACGTCCAGTCTTATGTCGTCTATGCCCGCTTTCGCGACGCGGCGGAGGTGGTGTACGGGGATTACACCGACAACATCATCTACGACCCGAACCCGCCGACTGGGGCGGTAGACTTCGTCAGCGGCAGCGCGACGACTGTGACTTTGGCATTGACGCTGACTGATGATAGCAGCGGTAGCGACGCGATGAGTCTCAGCAAGATGCGCCTCAGCAATACGCCGGTTATCACGGAAGCAGAGTGGCAGCCGTATCAGCCTGTGATAGGCTGGGCGCTCCCCGTAGGCGCACCCTTTACGGGTGCGAGCGCAGGCGTAAAGCCTGCGGCTACAGACGCGCACATCGTCTACGTGCAGTTCCGCGATGCGGCGGGGAACGAGTCGGAGGTGTATTCCACCACGATAACGGCGGGGTGCCTGACGCCGCCGACCGCAACGTTCACTGTGAGCGGGCAAGGTTGTCCCTGGTGGGACGTAGACTTCGCCAATGCCAGCCAGAACGATTGTGACGATGTATCATGGCAATGGGACTTCGGCGATGGGCAAACCAGCGCGGCGATTAGCCCGACGCACTATTACGACAGCGCGGGGGTTTACACCGCGATTTTGACCGCGACCAACCCCGCGGGGTCCGCTAGTCACAGCGAGACGGTGACGATACACGAACTGCCCGATGCGAGTTTCACCTGTGACGTAACCGCTTTGACCGTGTACTGTACGGCGGATAATCCCGGTACGGGCAGTTGCGAGTGGAACTTTGATGAGAGTGATTCTGTGAGTGGCTGTACGGCGGAGCACACCTACGCCGTCTCCGGCACGTACTACGTCTGGCTGGATGTAACCAGCGCGGCGGGGTGCGTGAATTGGGGTTATGAGGAGATACCAGTAGGTGAAAGCGCGGGGACGGAATGGCGGATTTACCTGCCTGTGTTGTTGAAGAATTATAGCGGGTAGCGCGAGGTAAACCCTCACCCCCGGACCCTCTCCCTGCACCCTGTCCTACGGACAGGCGGGAGAGGGGGGTAAGACTCCCTCTCCCCTGTGGGGAGTACCCCTACGGGTAGGCTTCGCGCAGGGCTGGGGTGAGGGGCGGCGCGGCACCTCTACGGGTGAACAACGACTACTTTTTAGCAAATTCGTCTACGACCTTGTGCGGGCCAGCCGCGATGAGGATATAGACGTTACCCTCGCGACGAAAGACACAGCGGTAGGCGTCATCTATATAAAACTCCCAGTATCCGCTGCTGCCGCGAATACGATGAATGTTCAGCGAGGGGTGACGCGGATTGGCGGCGAGAAGCCGGAGCTGTTTCTTGAATTTAGCTTTTATGGCTGCGGGTAATGCTTGATAATCCTGGCGGACGCGTGCGGTGAGTTCAATAACGAGGTCATTCATCGAGCCACTCCAGTGCCGCGTCAATGTTTTCGGCGGTCACGCGCAACGTGCGCCCCGCCTGCACGTCAGCTTCACCCTCCCGAATGCGCTCTTGCCATTCCGCAGACCAAAAGTAGCCCTGCGCGAAAACCTGGCGCAACTGTTCCAGCAATACTGCTATACGCTGAAACGTATCATAACTGATCAACACCTCTCGCGCCTGTCCCTCGTGGTCATAGAAGACTTTCGCGTCGGAGAGCTGAATATCTGGAATGAGCATGTCTGGTTCAACGTCATCAAATTCTGAAACAAAATCATCTGGCACACTCATAT
>CAZSIG010000709.1:0-2402 GCA_964606195.1 uncultured Anaerolineales bacterium | reverse complement strand
AGATTATTGTATTCGTGACGGCGATCCCAGATAATCAAGTCGTCATATATAAAACCTATGTCTTGCATGAAATCGGCTATATCTGAATGAAATGGATAAAACCGATTCTTTTTGCGAATATCCATCACTACCACCACACAATATCTACCCGGCTTCAAAACCGCGTGTACCTGAATAAAGACTTCTCGCAGCTCCTGAAGGAATTCTTGATAGACCTTGATTTTACCCAAATCATTCTCGGCATCACCATAGTTCCTTATCTCTTTATAGTCCGCGGTACGCTTCATATTGAGTATATCCCAATAAGGCGGAGAGGTGATGACCATATCTACAGTAGATTCCGCGACGAAATCAGGCAGTTGCCGCGCGTCACCTTGAAATAACTCAAACTGTCCATTTTGGTTTGCTGGTTTATCAGTATCAAATAACGACGCGGTCATCGTTTCCAAAACAACGGCACGTTCTTTGGCAATCTCAATGAACTCTGGTGATAGTTCTATTCCCACTCCCTTTTTACCCAACTTCTTCGCTGCCAGCAGAGTAGACCCCACTCCCGCGAATGGATCCAAAATCACCCTGTCTTCTCTCTTTGTAAAACACTGAAGCAGCTTGGTGACTAGCGCCATAGGAAAGATGGCTGGATGTCCTAGCTGAATCTCCTCAGATGACTTTCTAATATCGCTCCAGATGCTGACAGAGTTTTTTATCCATGTCGCGCCATCTAAATCGTTAGCGCGTTTTCTTGCCCTCTTTGGCGATTTCGTTTTGCTCTCCGTCTCAACTGATGCAGATGGAGGTTCAAACATTTGGATTTGAAACTTTTCGTCAAGGTCAGTACTTACTTCAACCGTATAAGCTTTATAGTCCATAATTTACCAAATACTCCAAAACCGCGCGGCATCAAACGTAAATCTCACCGCGATGAGCAGCAGCGCGATGCTCAACCCGCGAATGACGTAGACGTACCATTTACTGCGCAGAAAATCTCGCGCCCTCTCGACCACCAGAACCAACACCGCGTCCGCGCCTAACATGAACACATAAAATACTACTACAAACGCCACCGCGATGAGTGGATAGACGCGCCACGTCCTTAGAATCAACGGGGCGCCCACCGTTCCCCAAAACAGATAGGGGTTAGGATTCAATAAGTTCGTGAGCACCGCTTTGGCTAACGAGCGCGGCGCGGCGTTGAGTGCATTGGAATGCGGCTCTACTTTCCAGCCCCTATAAGCGAGATAAACCAGAAATGCCGCGCCGAGCAGCGAAATACTCCCCAACACAACATCAGAGTTGGGCAATCGCGACAATATCAAGATGGCGACCGTCACTATTGGCAGGTCGCTGAACAACGGGGCGAACGCGACGCGCATCCCCGCGCCCTTGCCATGTTGCAGTGTCTCAGAGAAGAGTAGCATGAGCAAGGGACCGGGAGATAGACTCGCCATCAAGCCGAGTGTCACCGCGGTGAATAGTGTTGAATAGATTTCAGGGTTATTTGTCACGTTTTTGTCAACAAAAAGAAAAGTTAGATTAAGGGCAATTTTAACATATAATCTATATGCTGTCAACGCGAGGGTATCTTGCGTGTAAATCGTAATCACGCAATGTGGGTCACAATCTCCATTGCGCCATCCCGCGCCGTTGAATCAATTTTTCAAGTCAGCATGTCAATAATATTGATAAATATATTGATTTATTCAAAGTAATACTTGACAAAATCAAAGTATTATGTTATAATATTGGTGCAATTGATGATAGAAATGAATATCATGCTTGATTATTCTAAAAAAGGAGGAAATTATGTATCCAGTTATGGGTAAATGCCCGGTGTGCGGCGAACAGATGATAGTGACGCGGCTCTACTGCCGAACGTGTGATTCTACGGTAGAGGGACACTTTTCGCTAGGCAAGCTCTATCAACTCAACGCGGAGCAATTGGCGTTCGTGGAGACCTTCATTCGCTGCGAGGGCAAGCTCAACCGCGTCGAGCAGGAATTGGGCATCTCGTACCCGACAGTGCGCAGCCGCCTCAGCGAGATTATTCGCGCTCTCGGTTACGATGTGGACGATTCCAAAACGGAAGTATCTGCTGAGAAACGCCGCGCGGTATTGGAACGATTGTCTCAAGGAGAGATTTCGTATGAACAGGCAATGGCTTTGCTAAAAAACGCGTAGGGGCAAACCTGTGTGTTTGCCCACCTATGTGTGTGCCTGCGCTATACAGGGCGAACACATAGATTCGCCCCTACAATCGGCGCGCGCATCGCGTAGGGGCAAACCGGCGTGTGTGTCCACTATGCACCCTTACGGGGATTTACAGAACGATAATAAGTAACAATTTGTGTAATTAGTAACAAAAATTATAGGAGGTGTGATTATGGAAAACGAAAGGGCAAAAA
>CAZSIG010000708.1:0-2402 GCA_964606195.1 uncultured Anaerolineales bacterium | reverse complement strand
ATACTTTAACAGAGGAAATTATGACAGAAAAAATCGTTTACCAAGTATCGAATTTAGATTGCCCCGACTGCGCGCGGTCGTTACAAGACGCGGTCAGCGCGGTGGATGGGATAGAAAAGGCAGAACTTAACTTCGCACTTTCACAATTGGCCATCACCCCGCGCAATGGCGACAACGCGCTCCCCACAGTCGAAAAAGTAGCGCGAGACATGGGACATCCCCTCACCATTACAAGGGCACAGCAGCCTATCTCAAGAGGGGATGCTGCACCCATTGCGATGAGGACAAAATGGCGCGAATGGTTCACACACAATCGCCGCGACGCGCTGGCGGTGCTTTCGGGGATTTTCATCGCGCTGGCGTATGTGCTCCGGTTTACCGCGCCGCATTTGGGATTATTGATACACAGCCTATACTTCAGCGCGATTATCGCGGGCGGCTACTATTCAGCGCGGGCAGGTTGGACAGCGCTACACATGACCAAGTCACTCGACATGAACGCCCTGATGACGATAGCCGTCATCGGCGCGGTGATTATCGGTGAATGGGCAGAGGGCGCGATGGTGATATTCCTGTTCGCCGTCGGCAACGCGCTGGAGAGCCATGCCATGGATAGAGCGCGAAACGCCATTCGCGCCCTGATGGATTTAAGCCCCCCAGAGGCGACGCGGCTCGATAATGGACACGAGAGCCGCGTCGCGGTGGCGGAACTGCGCATCGGCGATAAAATCATCGTCAAGCCGGGGGAACGAATACCGATGGATGGTGAGGTACTGAGTGGCGCGGCAGCGGTTAATCAGGCGCCGATTACGGGCGAGAGTATCCCGGTCGAGAAAACCATCGGCGACGAGGTGTACGCGGGGAGCATCAACGGCGCGGGCGCGCTGACGGTACGAGTGACGCGGTTGGCGGAGGACAATACCATCGCGCGCATTATCAGAATGGTCGAGGAGGCACAGGCGCAGCGCGCACCATCGCAGCGGTTTGTGGACGTTTTCGCGAAGTACTACACCCCCGCGGTCGTCGGCGGCGCGGTGCTCATGGCGCTTGTGCCGCCGCTAATTTGGGGCGATTGGCACGTGTGGTTCTACCGCGCCTTGACGCTTCTCGTCATCTCCTGCCCCTGCGCGCTCGTCATCTCCACGCCGGTATCCATCGTCAGCGCGATCGCGAACGCGGCGCGGCAGGGGGTGCTGGTCAAGGGGGGCGCGTATCTGGAACAACTAGGCGCGGTGCAAGTGATCGCGTTCGATAAGACCGGCACACTGACACAGGGCGAGCCACGCGTGCTGCAAGTACGCTGTGTCAACGATTATGACGAAAATAATCCGATGTGTGACGAACTGCTGGCGCGCGCCGCGGCGGTAGAGGCGCGGTCGGAACATCCTCTAGCGCGCGCTATCGTGCGCGAGGCGGAGCGACGCGGCGTGGCGCATCGTTATGCCCCTGCGGAGAATGTGACCGCGATTGCGGGGCGCGGCGTGCGCGGCAAAGTGGGAGAACACCTCGTCACCGTCGGCAACCACGCGTATCTCGACGAAATACAGGCGCATGACGCGCACCTGTGTGCGGAGATGACGGAGGTAAGCGACGCGGGGCAGACGATGATGGTGGTAGGGGATGAGTGCTGCGGCGTGCAGGGCTATATCACCGTTGCCGACACGCCGCGCGCGAAGACGGCTGAGTTGCTGCGCGAGTTGAAACGGCGCGGCATCAAGCGGACGGTGATGTTGACGGGGGATAACGAGGGGACGGCGCGGCAGATCGCGAATAGAGTAGGAGTGGATGAATTTCGCGCCCGCCTGCTGCCGGAGGATAAGGTCGCGGCGGTCGCTGAACTGCTGGCGCGATATGACAAAGTGGCGATGGTGGGCGATGGAGTAAACGACGCGCCCGCGCTAGCGACCGCGACAGTCGGTATCGCGATGGGCACGGCAGGGACGGCGGCGGCGTTGGAGACAGCGGACATCGCGCTGATGGCGGACGATTTGAGTAAGCTGCCGTTTGCGATAGGCTTGAGCCGCGCCACGCTGGGGGTAATTCGGCAGAACATCGCGTTCTCGCTGCTGGTCAAGGCATTATTCGTGCTATTGACACTGTTCACCGGCGCGGTGACGCTCTGGATGGCGGTGTTTGCGGATATGGGAGTGTCGCTGCTGGTGACACTGAACGGGCTGCGGCTGTTGGGTTATAGAAAGGGGAACAGGACGCGCAGATTCAGAATAGTTTGACCGCCGAGAGTACAGAGAACGCAGAGATTTTTGGATAGCTTTCTGTGAGATAGCGAATGTGACTTTTAGTGAATGCTTATGACTGCGTATAACAATGAAAAAATTCTTCTGACTCTTCTCCGCGTCCATTGCGTTCTCTGCGGTTAATCATCATGCGATCTGCATAAATAC
>CAZSIG010000707.1:0-2408 GCA_964606195.1 uncultured Anaerolineales bacterium | reverse complement strand
GCCGCAGCCGCCCCCGCGACGGGGGCTTAGAGCGCAATTAAAGTACGCTCATCGTAGCCCGAACATAACAGTTAGACAGCAAGGGTCATAAGTAACTAAGGTTGTTACCATAGACACGAAAAAGTTCCGCGCTATCTGTGTCCCTCTTCCAGTTCTACTTCTCAACTCTAGCCCTAACGGTAATATAAATCCCCAACAGCACCAACGCGCCCCCTACAAGCTCGATGCGCGTCGGGGCTTCGTGGAGGATGAAGAACGCGAGGATAGATGCCCCAATTGGCTCTGCGAGCGGCGGCGTGACCACGAACGCCGCGGGCAGGTAGCGCATCGCCCAGTTGAACGACGAATGTCCCAAGTTCTGTGGGACGACCGCGAGCAGCACGAACATCAAATAGGTCAGTACAGGATAACCGGTGAACACCTGCCGCGTGAGCAGGCACGAACCGACCAACGTAAGCGCGGCGACCCCGTAGACGACGAAGGTGTAACCAATGAGCGATAGCTTACCGCGCAGACGCCGTCCTACCATGAAATACCCCGCTCCTGCCAGCGCGCCGACGAGCGCGAGCAAGTCGCCGAATAGCATTTGCCCGGATAGATTCGCACCGCAGGCGGAGAAACCGCTGGCGCTGATAATCATGCTGCCGCATACCGCGACGATGACACCAAGATAGACGTTTTTGGATACGCTCTCGCGCAGTAGAATCGGCGAGGCGAGCGCGACGAAGAGCGGATAGGTGCCGACTAACACCGCGGAACTCGCTACGGTGGTGTAATCCAGCGACGCGATCCACGACGCGAAATGTATCGCCAGTAGCACACCAGATACGATCGCCAATATCCACTCGCGCCGCGTGAGGCGCGCCCATTCGGCGCGTATTTGCGGGCGCGCTGCCCAGGGTAGCAGTATCAGAGTCGCGATGCTCAAGCGGTATGCCGATGTAACCAGCGGCGGCGCGGCGGCGATGCGGATAAATACCGCGGCGAACGAGACCGCGACCGCGCCGAGTAATAATCCCCAATAGGGGTGGACAAATGGCTTATCGTTGGGCATAGGTTTTCGTAAGTGGGAAACTGATTAACGCTGATGGGTCTTTAGGATTTCGGGTGGTTACAAGGAAAAATCTGCCACTAATTTCACAAATTTTCACTGATTTTCCGCTTATTCGCGTCAATCCGAAGTTTTCCGAAACTTCGGGGGTCAACTCAGATTCGTAGGGTAAATTCTCGTAAATAGCGCTACCACGCGGGGGTTAATGCCTGCGTAGGGCGGTTTTCTTAGCCGCCGTTCTAGATCATCAGCAAAACCGGCAGGTAAGAAACCTGCCCTACCCCACAAATTTGAGTGGAGCTAACTTCAGAAGTCTGGGATTTATGTAAGTTCTAACTATATTAGCGAAGTGCGAAGTTTATGCGAATTACTCCTCCAACCACCGCGTATCGCGTCCTGTCGCTACGCGCACCGCCGATATGTTCGCGGCGGACGCGGGGCGCGCGTGGGTGCGCGCCCAATCGCGCAGGGCGTTGATTTTCTCGCGCATTGTCTGCGACAATGGTACAGAGCTTGTGATATTTCGCGCAATATCCTCGGTCGTCAATTCGCGTTCCTCCTCAAACGCATCGTACAAGCCGGAGATAATCGCTTGTTCTATCTCCGCGCCGCTGAAGCCGTCACACTGTTTCGCGAGGACGCTCAGGTCGAAGCGGCGCGGGTTGCGTTCGCGTTTCAGGAGATGAATCGCCAAGATTTCTTGCCGCTCCTCGTAGTTCGGCAAATCGACGAAGAAAATCTCGTCGAAACGCCCCTTGCGCAGCGCTTCGGGGGGCAGCAGGGTCACATCATTACTCGTGCCGATGACGAAAACGGGCGAGGTTTTTTCCTGCATCCAGGTCAGGAAATTCGCCATCACGCGCGCCGTCGTCCCCGCGTCGGAGCGGTGCGAACTGCTCACGCCCGCCAAGCCCTTCTCCAGCTCGTCCGCCCAAAGGACGCAGGGGGCGACCGACTCCGCGGTGCGCAGCGCGTTGCGCATGTTCTGCTCCGACGAGCCGACCAGTTCGCTGAAGACGCGCCCCATGTCGAGCTTTATCAATGGTAGATGCCACTGCCGCGCCACCGCCTTCGCCAACAACGATTTGCCGCTGCCCTGCACGCCTAGCAGTAGCAAACCGCGCGGTTGAGGTAAGCCGAACTGCCGCGCCCGTTCGCTGAATGCCAAGCCGCGCTTTCGTAGCCACTCTTTGAGCAAGTCCATCCCGCCGACGTACTCGAAATCCTCTTGGGAGTGATAATACTCCAGAGTGCGCGATTTACGGATGAGTTGTTGTTTCTCCGCGACGATGATTTCCAAGTCGAACTGCTTGGCTTGCACCAACGATTTGGCGAAGACGTTCTCTGCCTCGTTGCA
>CAZSIG010000706.1:0-2420 GCA_964606195.1 uncultured Anaerolineales bacterium | reverse complement strand
ACTCGCGGGCGAAAGTGGAATTCATAACCGCGAGCAGATATTTGAGTTGAAACTGCCGCGATAATTCCTCTCGCTCTGCACGGTCTCCCGCACTATCTTGCTGCTGATACTTCGCGGTCTTGCTGATAGACCTATTTTGTACCCCTGCGAGATAGTGCCAGGGGACAAAACCAACTGAACTAGCATCGAAGTGCAGACTATCGTCGTCGTAAACCACCTTGGGCTCCGCGCCCGGCGTGCGTACCGCGACAAGCTTTTCCTTAGCCGCGTGCAACTCAGAAAAAGTCCGGCGTCTGAACTGCGAAGGTGCTCTTGGTGTATCCCATTCTAAGAAACGCATATTTCGCAAATGCCATTTTACAACATCTTTGCCCAATACAAACCTTTTGGGATGTTTTGCATCACGCGTATCCGAAAGTACATCGGTCGCCGTGAATGCTCCCTGATATTTACGTTCATGAGCATTTATCACCATACCTACAGAGATAAAACAAATCATCTCTAGCGGGACAGCTCCCGGCACAGAAACTCTCGCCTTATGTCCATCGGGGCGAAATAGCATCGTCTCAAATTCAGCTTGGGGCGCGGTAGGCAATATCTCTACATTTTGAACAAACTCGGCGCGGTCTGCGCCCCACCGCCGCACGCGTTGCGGCTGATGTGGCGCGTCAGGGATAACTTTGGCAAAATGCACTATCGTGTTGCTGACCCCCGCGTCGAACAATTGAATATCGGAGCAGAAATCGACGCGCTCGATACGTGTCTGCGCCAGAAAAAACTCGTGAGATTTACGCGTGTACTTGGCGGCGTTATACGCGTCGGGAATGATAAAGACCATCTGCCCCCCACCGTGCAATAACTGATAGGCGCGTTCCAGAAAAGGAATATACAAATCCCACTTCTCATACAGCGTCTCGTACACCTTATTACGGCGCAACGCCGCGCGATACTCTTGCCACTCCGCAATCGCGGCTTGCCGTTCATCCTCAGCGGAGATATGCCTAAATGGCGCGTCAGCGCGCACATAAGGCGGGTTTGCCAGTACAATATCGAAGCCCCCCGGCTGTCGCGCCACCTCCGCCATCTCCATCTGCCCCGCGGTGTTGCTGATGGCGGTCGTCGTCCCCGTCGCCAACTCCCGTTCCATGAATACCTCCGCGAACTGCACCGCCCAATCGAACCCCTCTACCGCCGCGTCGGCGTGTGTCCACTGTGCAATCTCCCGCTGCACCTCCGCAATCTCCCCGCGCAGCTTCACCTTCTGTCGGTGATGCGCGGTCATATATTCCCCCTTGAGCACGCGATAGCGGCGCACCAGTTCATCGCGAAACGCCTGCTGTGCCAGCCCCTCGGGGTTGGGCGCGGTCAGGCTATCGCCCACCTCAATCTTGAAATCGAGGTTCGGCAGCGGCGGCGGGTCGCCCCCCGCGAATTCCACCGCCAGCGAGAGCCACAACCGCAGGCGGGCGATGTTGACCGCGAAGTCATCCTTATCCACGCCGTAGAGATTACGCTGAATAATTTCCAACTTGCGATTGTACGTTGAAATCGGGTCGAGGCGGCGCGTCGCGAACAGGCACGCCCGCAAATCGAGCAATTCGTGCAGCATGCCCAAGAGATACGCCCCACTGCCACAAGCCGGGTCGCACACCTTGACGCCGCGCAGGGCATCCAATATCCCCTCGGCATCGCGCAGGTGCGCCGCGTCGTGCTCGTCCACGAACTTGCTGACAGCTTCGGGTGTTTCAGTGGGCACCGCGTCCCGCAAATAGCCCTTCAGCGCCTCGCGGCACATGAATGAGACGACCGGCTTCGGCGTATAATAGCTCCCCGTCTCGTGCCGCCCGGTGACCAGCTCCTCGAACACCTTGCCCAACATCTCCGGGTCTACCGCGACCTCCTCATCGAGTGGAGTGCTCTCCGTCACCGTGAAGTTGAAGCGGGCGAATAGGTCATGCAAAACCGCGGCAATCGCCGCGTCGGGTACCGTCGCGGTCTCATCATACGCCTCCGCCTCGAACAAGCCCCCATTCAAATACGGCACCTGCCCCACGCGGCTTTGCAGAAAGCCATTCTCCGCGATGTCGATGATGTTCACCTCATTAGGCGTGTTCAGCGCAGTGAAAAACAGCGGCATCAACCGCGCCAGATAGAAATTCGGCGCGCCCGCTTCCTGTTGGTGCGCGTCCCACAGCGCATTGAGATAATCGGTATCCCCCACGAACTTCAGCCAGCCCTTCTTTTGAATAAAGGCAATGAACATCAGCCGGTTGAACAGGCGTTGCGTGAACAGGCGGCGGTGCTCCGCATCATCAATTCCCTGAATGAGTGGCTCGACGCGGGCGAATATCTCCGCGTACTTCTTGAAGAAATCCCGCGTGACTGCCTCCACATCGAACGCCCTATCGTGTTGGGTTTGA